>JAGCFN010000203.1 GCA_017650085.1 Bacteroidaceae bacterium
CAGTATAAAGGTCTCGTCCTTGCACGTTGGGAGAACTTCGCCCAGCACGGCCTTGTGCCTGAGACGCACTATATCGCCTCGACTGGCATCGGCGGAAATCCGTCCGATCCTAAGGCTATCATTCAGCTCGGAAGCTATGCCTTGAAGGGTTTCAAAGCGGAGAAGCAACACTATCTCTACGCCGCATCGCACCTGAACCGCACTGCCGAGTACGCCGTCACCTTCGAGAGAGGCACGCTCCTCAGGTTCGGAGACCGCAATCACGCCATCATTTCAGGAACCGCGAGCATCAACAACAAGGGCGAAGTGGAACATGTCGGCGATGTGGAAATGCAGACAAAACGGATGTGGGAGAATGTGGAGACGCTCCTCGCAGAAGCTGGAATGACGATGAACGACGCTGCGCATCTGATTGTGTATCTGCGAGATGGAGCCGACTACGAGGTGGTCAGCCAGATGTTCAAGAAGAAGTTCCCCCACATTCCCACAGTCTTCACCCTCGCTCCAGTTTGCCGTCCAACCTGGCTCATCGAAATGGAATGCATGGCCATCCGTTCGGCGGAGAATAAAGACTTCAGGGACTTCTGATTTCTTCCTTAAGGAACAAGCTGTCCTTCGCCAGCTTGGAAGCTTTGAACAAACAGGGAATAAGCTTTGGGGAACTGCTTGTCTTTATAGATATCGAAGGCTTTGACGGCTATCATGAAACTGTTCGCGTCACCCCTCAGAATGTAGGAACAGATGGCGTAATCTGTCATCTTTTTCTGCTGAGGTGTGTCGCCATAATAACGAGCAAGCCTGAGCATCTCTACAGGCAGGGGATATCCGCCTACGAAATTGTCTGCGCGAAGTGGAATGTCCTTGGTCTTTTCTTTCTTTGCCGTCAGGATTTTGGCCTTTGAATTCCTTACGAAGTCTTGATGACAAGTTGATTTTGACAGTATCTGCAGGTACTTCTCTGCAATCTCCCAGTCTCCTTCCTCGATGCAAGCGTCAACCATTTGTCTCAGACTCGAGAAGCAGATTCCATTATCCTGAAGCAAACCATATTCTTCAGCATGATGGAAAACTTCATCAAACACGCCTAAGTTCAAGTAGAACAATCTGTTGAACTGGTGAGCAACAGAACCATCTTGGTGGGGAAAAAGGAAAAGATTCTCATCTCTTATCGGATAGTCGAAAAGGTTTTCAGGCAATGTACCTAGAGCACTCTCGGCTAGTAAAGCATAGCGAAGTGCCACTCCGTTTCCTCTTCTGGCCTCGCTTTTAGCATGAGCCTTGTAAAGCATTTCCTCCCATTTCTCCTCGTTCGACAGGCAAACCAGTTTCTCCATGTATTCTGCGCTTTGATTGTAGCGGCTCGTCAATAGCTCGAAGTGTCCTCCCCAAGCCTGATAGCGCTCTTCGAAAGGTATGAATGCAACTTGCTGACTGTAGACAATCGGCATCAGAATCAGCAAAATCAAGGGCGCAATCAGGTAAAGACTCTTCTTCCAATTGTGGCTCTTGAATGTTATCAAAGCAAAAGATAACAGAAGCAGGAAGAGCATCGGAGTTCGCAAGAGCAGGAAGCCAAGCACGATAGAAAGGATGCTCCAAAGGAGTTGGGCTTTCAGGTTAGGAATGATTTGATAAATCAATGTCAAACCAAAAAGGAAGAGACATTGCAGTTGGAACGAGAGGTCGAATGTGCAATAGTACCCCAACAGAATAGGTGGCAGAAGTCCCAGCCAAGCGAGAAAGCCTTTGTCTTTGAAAAAGAGCCTCAAGACTATATGAGCAAGCACGCCTGTCAGCCCAAGTACAAGTGTCTGAATGGCCGCTCCAATGTAGGGTGAGCGATAGAATTGCATCAGGAAGTCGGTAACCCAATTGGTGAAAGCGGGGAGTGTGGCCAGTTTCAATTGCCAGAAGTCCCAGGTCTGCACCCAGAAATCGTCTCCCTCCATAGTAATATAGGTGTAGGGAAACTTAGTGGCAGTATAGATGGCATAGAAGAGCATCAAAGCCACGAGAACAGAATAATATATAATGTTGTGCCTCTTCATTCCTTTGTAAAGAACTTAGCTAATTCGTCTTTCGAGACAACGACGGGAGCCTTGATGAATTCAGGCACGTTGTATGCCATCAGAAGCTGTGTGTTGTCTTCCGGATTCTCTTGTGGCAGGAGGAAAGGCTTGTGGAACTGCTTTCCGTCCCAATATGCGAGCATCAGTCGGGTGTAACGTCCGTCGAAGCGTTTTGTTACATATACCATCCACTTTCCGTTGCTGCTCCAAGCATGGAAACTCTCGGCTCGAGGGCTGTTCAGGATGTCTGTCGGCACCATTTCGCCAGTTTGAAGGTCCATCATCTTGAGGTCCGATTCCATGTGATAGAGGTTGTAACCTCCACATTCCCCAAGCGAGAAGAGCATGTACCTGCCGTCTTGTGTGATTCTCGGCATCATAGCCGTACCTCCTTGACTGTGAGCACTATAGACCGTGTCGAGGGCTCCAAGTTCTCCTGTCGTTTCGTCGAAGGGAACGCGGACTATGCTGTAATGCAATTTGTCTGTTTCCATCGGCATTTTTACGGGTTTTGCAGTACTGAAGTAGAGCCATTTCCCGTCGGGAGAGAAGGAGGGGAACATCTCGAGGTTCAGGCTGTCCGTGAACCTTTCGTCTTGCAAGACCTGCTCGTTGTCAATATCATAGACGATGAGGTCAGACCATAAGTCGTACACCTCAATCTTGTTCTTGCTTTGCCCATAAAAGCTCTGATGGGTGGAGTTGCTGGAGAAGGCAATGTATTTCCTTGAAGGGTGCCAGATGTTGTACGAGCCATGCCTTCCTTTGCTCATCGCCTTGATGTCCACCTTCTTCATCTTGCCGTCCTTCATCACAATGGTTCCGCCGTTTTCCCCTCTTGCGTGGAAGGTGAAATCCTTGGGATTGTAGTTGGCAAACGAGTGGCAATTCACACATCCTTTATTGTTTTGCGAGTTCTCGATGATGGGCTCCACATCGAAGTTGGTCAGGTTTCGCTGGTAAATGCCCATCCTGTTCCAACTCTCGTAGCCTGGCGGAAGAAGTCTGTAGGCTATCCAAGGGTCAATCTCGTCCTTTGCAATATGGATGTGGAAGGACTTGTAGGTGACGCCTTCGGGATGTTCTTTATTCCAGACGCTTAGGGTAATTGTCAAACGTGACGTGCCTAAAAGCAAATCGTGCCACGTGTCGTTGGCAAACTTCACGTGTGAAGTTCCGGATTTACCCACGTGAACTTTCCTGTCATTCCACACGTCGACCTGAATGTGCTCTGCATCGGGCACAGAGAAGTTCAAGGGGCAGATGTTCGAGGGAACTGTCACGCCGATATAGTCGGGGTATATTTCGGGCAAAGCATCCACGCTTGCCTTGGGCACACGCTTCGAGCATGATGCCAACAGAAGGAGCAGAAGGAGGTACAGATGCTTTTTCATTTCGGACTAATAGAGTATCTTTTTGCCGTTCACGATGTTGATGCCTTTCTGAACTCGGCTCAGGCGTTGACCTGCAAGATTGTAGATGCGTTCGTCCGTCTGGGGCTTGATGTTCAGGTTCGCTATTCCAGTCGGGTCGACAGGTTCAATGTTGAGGAGTTGGAATTCTCCTATCTGAATCTGGTTCCCTCCGTTTGTGGCTTTGACGGTGAGTCGGTAGCTGGCGTATTTGGCCGTGCTTTCAACGAGATAGAATTGGGTGGCGTAACGGTTGGAGAAGGTCTGGACATCTCTGGAGTCGAGCAAGGTCCAATTCTCTCCGTCGTTCGAAGCTTCGAGAATCCAGCTTGCAGGGTCGCGAGTGGGCTCGTTCTTGCTTGAGGTTATGCTGTAAGCACTGATGCTGACAGAGTCTGCGTAATTGTAGGTGATGCTTACCGGCTCGGAGAAGTTTGCGCGATAGTTCGTCGAACGGTTGCAATCGTAGACTCTTCCTATCTGTTCTGTTGCGGAAAGGCCTTCGGCAGTAGTCGAGACGGAGGTTGGGACGAGCAAGTTCGGATCGTCCGTCTCGGCTATGACTGTTCCGTAGAGTTCAAAGTCTGCAAGCCGCACATTTGTGCCTGTAGCTTTCAGCCTGAAGCGCTTGAAGAGCTTGGTGGAGGAGGTTGTGAATGTGAGGCGCGAACCGCGAGCGGGGAAGTTGAGCGTTTTTGTGAAGATTTGCGTCACGATTCCGTTGTCGTCTATTCCTTGTAGAGTGATGCTCTCAGGATCGAGCTCAGCATTGTCAGCGCTGACAACCGAGTATCCGATGACTTTCACGGGCAGGGAAGTGTCGAATTCCCAAGTCGCATCCATGTCATTCAGAGTTGCGAAAGTGGCTCCGTTCTTGTCGAAGAGCGGCAAAGCGTCGCTTCCGTCGGTACTGATGATTGTGGCGATTGTGGTGGCGTCGGCAAAGTAAGTTCCGTAGTCGTGCTTGCCGAAGAGTTGCCATTGAGAGAGTTTCGCTTCCTCATCGTTAATGGTCAAACGATAATAGAGATAAGAGGTTCCTGGATTAACGCGACAGATGTAGGTGTAGTTGTCGTAGGGGAAAGTGACTTCGCTCTGCTGGTCAATCAGTTTCCAGGATGTGCCGTTTGCAGAACCTTCCAGCTTCCAAGATGCTGGAGCCTGCTCTTTCGCTTCTGAGGTAATGCTGTAAGCCGTGAGGGTATAGTTGCCTGCAGGTTGGTAGATGGCAGAAACGGGAGTCGTGAACAAGGTGGTGCCAACGTGGTCGACTAGTGCTTCGCTGCCTTCCGAAATGGTTCCTCCGTCGGCAGTAAGGTCGTTCTCATCGATAAAGTGACCCAGCAGTTGCCATTCCGTAACAGAAACTTTCGTCTGATTTTCTTTCATATTAAAGAGCAGACGATAGTGAGTATATTCCTTTGTGGTCTCGACTTCTGCTCGATAACATTCACCTCGAACGCTAAAGACAGTATCTGCTACGGCATGCAGCGAATCCCAATTCTCACCATCATCGGAGCCCTGGAGCTCCCAACCGCTTGGGTCGCCATTCTTGTCGTTGCCTGTGAAGAACTGATAGCCGTAAATGCGCATGGGAGAAGTACTTTGGTATTGAACCCAAGTCTCTGCTCCGGCTTCGATTGTGGAGGTTACAGCGGTTGTGAGGTCGCCATCCGTCATGGGCGTTGTGTTGTCTTCTGCGAAGGATGTGGTGAGGGTTCCGCTGCCGTTAGTCAGGTCGGCATAGACAGTGTTGAGGCTGTGGAACTGCCACCAGTTCAGATTGGTCTGTCCCGTTCCGGTCGATACGAAATAGACATTGTGAACGCCCGTCACAGGTTGGTTTATCATCTTTGTGATGGTGTCCCAAGTCTTTGTGGCAGACAGGTCGCTTCCCTTGATTGTGCAAAGCAGGATGCCTTTCGAGTCGGGCTGGTCGAGATAGACATTGATGCTTGTTGTGCCGAGACTTATCTTTGCGCGAAGTTCGATATGCGAGGCGGGCTTGTCGCCAAAGTCAACCCGACGGTAACCGATGTAGTGCTTGTTCTTCATCGGTCCGACCATTCCACCTTCGTCCTCATCCTCGTTCCCTTCGTAAACGACCGGAGCGTTCTGGACGAAGTTGAAGTCCTCTGCCTCGTTCTTGGCATAGGCATCATGATAGATGACGGCTCCGAGGTGACAGTTGAAGGCGGCCGAGACGCAAGTCATGTTGCCATCGTTGCCGAAGTTCTTCAGTTCGCTTCCTTCCTGATGCTTGAAGTTCTCCTCGGCTTTGGTGAGCCAAGCGGAAGAGGTTATGCCGGCAGAGTTTCGATTGTTCCAAGCATGATAGGCATTCTTGGCAATCCAATCGTAATGTGATGGAGCATTAAAGGATTCCGCATACATTCGCAGGTATCGCAGCATGATGCCCTTGAAACCACAAAGGTCTCCGCTTACCGTCTGGCAGACATGAATGAGGCCTTTAGAGTTGGCCATGTTCGCTTCCGACCATTTTATGATTGCATCTGCATCGTCCTTGAACATCTTCTCTCCATAGTGGTTGTAGAGCATGATGGCTGCGCCGAGGTTTGTGCCCTGATTGTAGGTTGAGGCCCAATAGTTGTAGCTGCCTGAACTCTGGTCGTACGAGTCCCATATCTTACCAGTCGGTTTCCCGTTCGACATCTCGAAGAGTTTCCCACGCTCGGCCATATAGGTCTTGCGGGCCTTCTGGAAGTAGGATGTGTCCGCCTGAGCGATAGCAAGATAGCATGCACAGACAGCTGCAGGTCCGTTGATGCAGGAGTTGGTGCCTTGTCCGCTATTGTGCTTCCATTGCAGGAGGTCGTTCCCGTAGCAGTCGGCTCGCCTGAACATGCCATCGAAGTTCCTCTTGGCTGTCGTGCGATACTTTGTTTGTCCTGTAAGGAGATAGGCTCTGACGCAAGCGATACACATCCAAGCGATATCGTCGTTGTATTCGTTGTAGCCGCTCACGCCTTGCTGATACCAGGTATCTTTGTTTCGGGCAATGAAGTTCGTGTAGAGGTTATCGAACATGGTGGCATATTGCTGGTCGCCTGTCGTTTCGAGGGCATCGAGGACAATCTCGAACATTTCGGCATCGCCCCACCATCCGCCATTTCCGATGACCCATCCCGTGCTTGCCTGCTTGTAGGCGCGGGCCTTCCATTTCTTCATCATGTCGTCGCGCTTGTCCTTTGTGAAGGCTTTTTCCATTGGCTCCACAACTTCCACAGTCCAAGTGATGCGGGTTGAGTCGAGATTCGCCACAGAGGTGTTGACGATGGACAGCTTGGTTCCGTCGGTCACTTCGCTTGTAGCGGCAGCCAGAGCGTACTTACGGGCGGTTCCCTGGAAGATGTAGTACTTGTCCGTAGCTCCTTCGACGGGAACGAATTCCCAAGAGCCTTTCGAGTTTGCGTTACTCTTTGATGCGAGGCCGACATTGCCTCCTGTTGCAGAGGTGAGTCCGGCCAAATAGAAGTTTGTGTAGTCGTTTTGAAGGAGGAATGTTCCGTTGGTTTTCTCCTCGATGGTCCAGCGCTGAGCGTTGACATTTGTCTCGGTCCAGAGCACGGCGTTGGCGTTCTGGTCGAGCGAAGAGTTCTCCACGAAAATGGACTTTCCGCCGTTGATCAGACGGATTGTCTGGCCCGTCTCGAAGGCTTGGGCGAGACTGAATGTTGCTATAAAAGCAAAAGTGATGAGTGAACGGAGTAGCTTCATATCATTAAAATAACTGACTTTTTGGCACAAAGTTAGTATTTTTTTGACATAAAGCAAAGCAAACGCGTGAATTTATCTGTTTTCGGCTCCGCAATGAGGGCATTTCCCCAGTTCTTTCATCCTTTTCCCGCAAGAGCCGCAAAGGAATCGCGGCCTGGAATGGCGGAAATAGCGCAGAAGAAGGACCAGAATGAAGAGCGCAAAGAGAATGTAGCTGACTCCAGGACTCAATGCGGCCAGCGTGAAGAGGAGATAGCAGAGAATGCAGCAACCCAGCAGGGAAACGAGATAGAGAACCGCCTCAGTAACAGGCAATTGGCGGAAGACTTCGTCTATCGTGGCTATTGTCAGCACGAAAAGCACCCAGACAGAGCACAGAAAGAGGCTCAAGATGAGCGGAAGCCCGAACGGGTTGAGCGTGGGGTGGTAGTAATAGAGCACCCAAGTTTCTGGCACATAATGCTGGATTCCTGCATAGAGAAGGGCGGAAAGCGCCAGCGTGATGAGCAGATAGGTGGGGTAGGGCGAGAGGATGTCGCGAAGGAAGAAAACGTGGGGTTTCCTCTTGCTAAACACCTGCCAGAGCAGGACTATCAGCGAAACGAGGAAGACAATCAGGAAGACGCCGAGGTGGCGAATGCTGAAGAGATGGATGAACTGCGAGATGGGATCGTCGGGCACAACGCTCTCCTGAAAGTCGCGCTGATGTGTCCAGCCCATTGTGAACTGGTCGCGAGCGAGTTTCACCCAAACGCTATCCACAGAATCTTCTGGAATGACAAGTGTCTCAGCCACAACAAGTTGGTCGTTGTAATAGACCGTCAGTTGCTCGCTCAATGTATCGACTGGGAGGTTGTGGAGGGGCTGACTGCTTTGCAGGGAAAGGCTGTCCACGCAGAGTTCGAAGTTGTCCCCGACCTCGTAGAGCGTGGCATCTTCCTCCCGATAGTAGCAGGAAGAGAGGAGAAGGACGGCTCCCACCAAAACTCCCCAAAGGGAGGCTTTATGGATTTTCGTTTTACACATTATAGTATTATGCCCGTTCAGGGGCCAGCACTTTCATCTCGCACTTCTTGCAGTCGAACTCGAGGGGGAATCGCCTTCCATCCCCCAGCACAAGGTAGAGCGGGTCTTTCCATTCCTCATTTCTTATTCTCCCATTTTCCTTCTTGCATTGTCCCCAAGCGTGGCGGAGGCAGAAGCGGCAGAGCATGAGGGGCCGGCCCCCCTCCGTCTCCCCCGAGGGGGAGGGACTGATTTGCGTTTTTGTGAAGTGAGGATTTAAAGCCTTCCCTCGGGAAGGTTTGGATGGGGCCGCCTTTCTTCTCCACTCGGCCAACATGCTGCGAGGGATGAACCAAGGTTGTGAGAAGCGGATTTCCACCTCCTTGCAGATGTAGGGTGTATCGCCCAGTTTGCTGAGGACTTCCTTGATGGAACTGGTTTGGTCAGTTCGGGCGACTTGGTGTTCCAGGGCGAAATCCTCGCTTCTTTTCGTGCCGTCTTCTGCTGTGAAGGTGAGGCGGAAACCTTGCTCAGTCTCTTCGAGCAGGAAGCGGGCCGAGATGCGCCGCTCTGCTGTTTTGCCGCTCATCAGGTCGTCCCATTGCTTATCGAAACTCCGCCAAAGCTTGTCGCCCTTCCTGGTGTTTGGCATCGAGGCAGGGTAGAGGTAATTTCCTTCGGCTCTGTTCACACGGAAGCCTTGCAATTTGCCTTCTCCGTCGAAGAAGCAGAGCCCGTCGCCATTGCTGAAAGTCTCTGTGGATGAGACAATTATGCAGTCGCGCCTCACTTCCTTCACATGTCCCACTTCGAGTCCTCGGCTCTTGGGTGTGTTGGGTTCGGCCAGGTCATTTGTGCGGCCATGGAGGAAGTATTCTGTGCTGCCTCGCGAGAAGCTGCGAGAGAGGTCGGGCTGGAAGGTGTAAGTGCTTGCGCCATAAGAGGAACGGACAAATTCTGGACGGCGCTCCATTATGGCGTCGAGTGCTTGGCGATAGGCTGCGGTCACATTCTTTACATAGTCCACATCCTTCAGTCGGCCCTCTATCTTGAAGCTTCTGACGCCTGCGTCGATCATTTCCTCCAGGCGGTTTATGCGGTTCATGTCCCTGAGCGAGAGCAGGTATTTGTCCTTGATGAGTGTGTTGCCTTCCACATCCTCGAGCGAGAAGGGAAGTCGGCAAAACTGTGCACACTCTCCCCTGTTGGCAGAGCGTCCGAAACAATACTCCGATGCATAGCACCTACCGCTATATGAGACGCATAGTGCGCCATGAACGAAGGCTTCGAGCGTTACTTCGGGAACGGCTTTGTGGATGCTTCGTATCTGTTCGAGTGAAAGTTCACGAGCGAGGACTATCTGCCTGAATCCGAGTTCGTTAAGCATGCGCACTTTTTCCTCTGTACGATTGTCCATCTGGGTGCTTGCATGGAGAGGAATAGGGGGCAAGTCCAACTCGAGGAGGCTCGGGTCTTGCGTGATGAGTGCGTCCACGCCAGCATGGTAGAGTTCCCATGCCAGAAGGCGTGCCTGTTCGCGTTCGTCTTCGTGGAGAAGCGTGTTGAGCGTGGCATAAATCTTGGCTCCGAACAGGTGGGCGTAGTCGCACAGTTGGCGGATGTCGTCGGTGGAGTTGCCTGCAGCGGCCCTTGCTCCGAAGCGCGCAGCCCCGATATAGACGGCGTCTGCACCATGATCGATGGCAGCAATGCCGCATTCCAGGTTGCGAGCAGGCGAGAGGAGTTCAAGCCTCACCCCAATCCTCTCCAAAGGAGAGGGAGTTACGACGCAGCGATTCACCCCTCCTTTGGAGGGGCAGGGGGAGGCTTCAGTTGATTTCATCAATATTATGTGGCGTTTCCTGATTGACGTAGTGGTTGAGCCAGTTCTGGAAGAGCAGGTTGGCGTGCGAACTCCAGGTGACGAGCGGCCCCAGCTCGGGGTCGTCTTCGCGATAGTAGTTGTAGGGTTTCTTGATTGGCAATCCTTTTCCCAGATCGCGCCTGTATTCCGTGTCGAGCCTCGTTGGCGCATATTCTGCGTGCCCCGTTATGAAGAGTTCGCGCCCCTCTCGAGCCATCACCATCGAGACACCGCTCTGGGGGCCTTCGGCTATGATGGTCAAGGCTTCGCCTCCATCTTCAATTTTCAATTTTTCATTTTTAATTTTTAATTCTTCATCCTCAATTGTCAGTTTCCCACCCTCAATTTTTAATTTTTCATTTTTCATTTTTAATTCTTCATCTTCAATTGTCAGTTTCCCATCCTCAATTTTTAATTTTTCATTTTTAATTTTTAATTCTTCATTTGCCTTCAGGATGTCTTCCTTTCGGATTTCCGTGTGTCGGCTGTGTGGCATGTTGAAGATGTCATCGAAGCCTGCAAAGATGGGCAGTTCGGGATGGAGCGGCTCTTGGGGGAAGATGCCGAACATCTTCTCGCTGAGGGGGTATTTGGGGATGCCGTAGTGGAAGTAGAGCGCTGCCTGGGCTGCCCAGCAGATGAAGAGCGAGGCTGTGGCGTTCGAGCGTGCCCAAGTGAAGATGTCGCAGAGTTCGCTCCAATAGTCAACCTGCTCAAAGTCAATCTTTTCCACAGGCGCTCCTGTCATGATGAACCCATCGAAATGTTCGCCCCGCATCTCGTCGAAGAAGCGGTAGTAGGCGTTCATGTGCTCGAGGGGTGTGTTTTTGCAGATGTGCGAACGCACCTTCATCAGATGCACCTCCAGCGGCAGCGGCGAAGCGGAGAGCAGTCGCGCATAGTCGGCCTCTGCCTCAATCTTTTTGGGCATCAGGTTGAGGATGGCAATGCGTAGGGGCTTAGCCGGGATGGGTTTTTTGGGCAGTTCGAGTGGCATAACATATGCGTTTTGCTCTGCAAAGTTACAGATAATAATTCAAAATTCAAAATGAATTAATTCAAAATTCAAAATTAATACAACAATCCCCGCCACAGGTTGTTGCAGCGGGGATTTGGTTGCTGGAAGGGATTGTGGGTTTACTTGACGTAAGACTATTCTGACGTTATGTTATTGTCTTCTTGGGGTTTTATTTCCAGATTTCGTCCGCGACGTCCTCGTTGTCCATGCCGTCCGCGTTGAATTCTTTAGTGTACTGGTTGCCGTCCCCATCATTACCGCTGATAGAGAGCATAACCGTCACCTCTCCAAAAAACACATTTGTCTTGGGAATGATATATTCTTTCTTCATAATCGAGTCCTCCTTAAATTATTTAACTACAATTTTCTTACCATTCACAATGTAGATGCCATTTTCAGGACTTACTACGCGACGGCCCTGCAGGTCGTAAATCTTGTTTGCGTCAGATGTTTCGCTTACAGTCAGACATCTGATACCTGTTGCATCGTCACTTCTGAAGGTGTAACCCTTGACGGCACTTTCAGAATCGGGAACAGCGAGATAAGCCTTGTGAGCACCATTCTTGAGTTGTGTGCCGCCATTCGAACCCTTGTCGAAGTAGAAGCCGACTGAGTTCTCTTCGCTGCTTCCGTTCAACGAGAGCATGTAGTATTTGCTGCCCTCGCCGCTAATGGTTGCTGCTTCGTCGGAACCCTTCAGCATATTGTCTGCTTCTACGACTGCAGCTTCAGCAACTTCTGTGAACTGGAAGTCTGTTGTCTCGGTCAGCTTGGCATCTGTCTTCAGAACCACAGCCGTACCTGCGGGGATGACTCCGCTAATCTCGTTGAGCGTGAGCTCTCCACCTGCAACGGTAGCCGTGTAAGCCTTTATTCCTGCAGGAACGGAAAGGTTCTTGTCGCTGTAGTACAAGGTGGCATAGTTGTACTCGCCGTCGGTAGCAGCTGCAGCCACAGAGACGGTAACGCCCTCTGCATTCGCAAGAGTCGTGAATTCTAACAACTCCGTCCAATCGCTTGCATCGCCTTCATTCTCAGCCTGTACCTGCACTTCATACTTGGTGTCGGGAGTCAATCCCTCGATGGTGTACTCCGTAGCTGTCAGGTTATTAGCATATATCCACTCGGCGGGCTCGGCGACTTCTGCAGGATCGCCAATGAAAATATCGTCGAGGTAGATGGCGTACTGGTCGGTGCAGTTGTAGTGACGGAAGGCGATGCAACCCACAGCACCCTCGAAAGCGCTCAAGTCGACAGTGTAGGTCTTGTGTGCGGCAGTCGTCGAGAGGTCTTCGTCAAAGAGCTGCTGCATATTCTCTATATCTATATCATCTATATCCTCACCAACCATGGCATAAACCTGGAATACATCGGGCCATGAATCCGAAGCGCCCCATACAGTGAATCGGAGCTCACCCTTCAGAGGTACATTGGGCGTAATGAGATAGTTGTCGGGAGTAAGGGCACCCGTCGAACTTGACCAAGAGGATGAATAGAAGCAAGCATCAGTCTGGTCATCGTTCGAATAAGCCAAGCCCCAGCCATATCCGTCACCATCACTATCGTCGGACCACCAGCCTTCCTCGAGTTGGCTTTCATAGGTATCAAGGGCGAAATCCCAGAAGGGGGGGTTGTTCGATGTGTCGGTCCAAGGACGCCAGCGGAGGTTCCAATTGTCACCATCGGCACCATTCCAAGCGACATCGGCAGAGGTGGCATCCGGAGAAACCGTCACATTTGTGGGCATCGTTGCCGGGACAAACCAGGTCAGGACAGTACCCCATTCCAGGAATCCGCCGAACGAGCCATCGTCGGTCCAAACGGAACCCAAACCGTTGCCCTCGTAGTCAGGATTGTCTGAGCCCGAGGGGGCCGGACCACCGCCTTGCAGCTTGATGGTGTTGCCCTCGACTACATAGACGGCCTCGGAAACGTCATCATCTGGAGTCCAAACAATACCACTTTCCACAGAAGTGGTGCCCCACGACAATACTACATCAGCACTATAGTAATCGCTGTAGTAAATCGATTGGCCCATGGGAACGGTGATCTTTTTGCCGTCGTCGCTCAATGTGCCGTAAACATAGCTGTCGCCATAATAGTCGGCTACGCCGTAGAAGATGTTCTTGAACCACACCTTGTTGTCGGCAGCATAAATCAGCTCAATCGTACCCTCCTGATCGCCAGGGAAAATAGAACTGTTTTCGACGTAAAGGCAAGAGCCTGAACGTTTGTAATACTTCACCTCACCTTCAGGAGCTGTGGTGATGGGAGCCTTGCGCATGCCTGAAGCATGTCGTTTAGTAGTACGCTCCGTGATTGACTTGAGGGATTTCAAACCCTGACGAACGTCGCGCTTCACGGGGAAGCCGGCACTGGCACTAGCAGCAATTGCCAGACCAAGGAATAAGAGAAGGAATTTCTTCATATCACTAAAATTATTGTTATTAATAAATAATACAATCTCGTCGGAAATTTTGGATATATCTTCAAATGGGCGAATAAATATATAAATAAGTATAAGTTTTGGTTTTCGTTTTTATTGTCAAATCAAACGCAAATTTAAGGAATTTTTGGTAAAATGACAAACAATATTGGTAAAAATTTCAGCTTCGTACCGAAATTGAAATAAAACAGGCAGCAGCCCCCGCCGGCCAAGCGGCAGCAGTTCCTCCGCCAGCCCCTTGCAGCGTGTTTGCCGCAAAAAAAAACTTCCCGAGATCACTCCCGGGAAGTTCCCTCCAAAAATTATACGAACATGAATGAAAAAATTTCTACTCATTCAAAGTCCCCATTTGGGACAGAATAATATCTATTACTTCCATGTTTCAAGAACAAAATTACGAATAATAATTCACACTTTTGTCGGATATGCGAGAAAATGGATAGTGATTTCTCCGATTTGGATAAAGAAAGTATGATTTTCCCCTGGCAAGAGGTCAAAAATGGACAAAACTGGTTCAGAGGTTAGCGTTTAGCGTTTAGCGTCAACTGACTCTAAACACTAAACTCTAAACTCCCCCTCCCTCTCCGAGGAGCGACTGAGGTCTTTAGAGGAGCCACTAAATGTAGCTCCGGCCTCATAAAGGGGAGCGACTCCCCAGTCGCGACGGGGTTCTGGTCGGGGTGAGGCTCCTACGGAAGTCTGAATGTGATTGGGAGCGTGAATCGGCATCTTACGACTTGGCCGTTCTGCTTGGCAGGTGTCCATTTCGGCATGGCGTTCACCAGTCGGATGGCTTCTGGGTTGAGGCGTTCGTCTATGGTTCTCATTACCTTGACATTCGAGCGCGTACCGTCCTTCTCCACCACGAACTGTACAAATACGCGTCCCTGAACCCCGTCGTCCAGAGCCGCTTGCGGATAGCGCATATTGTCTTGAATCCATTGCATCATGGCCGCCGCTCCGCCAGGAAACTCGGGCATAATTTCTGCCACATCGTAGATCTTCTCCCCTCCGTCGCCAGTATCGCCTCCTTGATCGCCTCCGGAGTCATCGCTACCAGCCGAGCTGCTTCCTCCTCCAGCCATGATGTTCAGGATGGCCACGCCGTCGGCAATCGTCACCTGCGAGTCTCCGTTCACATCGGCATTTCCATGCACCTCTCCGCCGGCCATGGCGTTCAGTACGGCTACGAAATCGGCTATCGTCACGTCCATATCGCCGTTCACGTCGCCCCTGGGTATCGCCTTGAACACGACGCTCAGGTTGGCGCCTCCCTTGGGCATCTGGAAGAAGTACAGCCCCTTGCCGCCCTCCTCTTGGGCGAGGGAGTAGTCGACGTCGTTTCCGTCGTTATCTTTCAGGGAGATGCTCTGTATGCCATAGCCAGGGTTGCGTGTGATGGTGAAGCCGCCCCAACTGCCCTCTTCAAGCGCATAGGAATCAGGTTTCACCTCGCCGCCAACCGTGCTGATGATCCTTATGGGGTAGATGATGCTCTTCTGCGGTCCGGCCACGAAGGGAGTTGACGTAATCGAGCCGCCAAACTCGCCAGTTAGCCTGTCGTAGAGGCCTATTACGCCCCCCACCTTTGCGGGCACGAATGCGTGTTTCAGATTATAGTCGCCTTCGTAAATTTTGAATTCGTACAGCGACATGCAGCAGGGAGAGGTGTCGATTTGCACTCCGCCGGCAGTGTTGGCTGTGTTCAGGTTGAAGATCAGCATGGGCGTCTTCCCGTCGTCCGCTGCGCCCGAAGTCGTCACAGAACCTATCATGCCTTCCTCCTCGGTTCCCCATGCAGCCATCTGTCCCATAGCCGCAACTTCGACATACCGGTTGTAGGGGAGGCCCGAGCCCGTCTTCTCGTTGCCGGAGCGGTTGTAGCAAGGAACGTCCTGACCGTTGAAACGCGAGAAGAAGCAGAAGGCATTATTGTGGAAGCTGGTCAGACGTGCTCCGAACAGCGCCTCGTAGTTTCTCTGGTGGTCCTGTTCGATTACACATCCCATAACCACCATCGTAGTGGACGTATGGATGTAGTTCGTGTTGAAAGCCTGCTGGCCAGTCGATTTGATGTAGTCGAGCACCACGATGGCATCTTCGGGAATCGTCTCGTCGGCCTGAGCCCTGACAGCCGTAGTCCCGGCCACAACTGCCAACATGAAAAGTAATAGTTTCTTCATAAGGGTAAAAAAGTTATAGTTTCTTTAGTTTCGGCATGCAAAGTTACGAAAAAAAATCCATAGTCGGCGCTTCTTCGGGCAGAAAATGCAATCTTTTTTAGCGGAGGCACAGGCGGGGAAAGTCCAAATTTTGCGATGGAATGGGCGTTTTTTGCATTTTTGCAGCGTTCGTGCCCCTGTCGCGTTGTGAAACTTTGTGACTGTCACAAGTGTCATTTTTGTCACAACTACAAATCGATACCGTATTCATGCATATCCATTCCACCGCCCTTGGAGGAAGAAGTTTGGTTTTGGGACTGACTCCCAATCGTGCTAACTGGCAGCGGTTCTCTTTCATCCACCGCCAAAAGGTTGTGCGACTGACACCCCGCAGCATCTGCTAATTCTGTTTTGTATGCGCTTTTCATGGTATTTTCTTTCCTCCGCAAAGTTACGAAAAAAAGCAAAAAAGCAAAACAAAACATGCTTTTTTGAGAGAAAGGCGGCGACTATATATTATTATATAAATAAGTAATTATTTCCTTGATTAATATATAGAAAAGCGTCTTTGCGTTTAAAGCAAATGCTTTTTTTGCTTTTCTGCTTTAACTCACAAATCAATGCCGTATTCATGGCACACCCACTGCACTGCTCTAGGTGGCAGCATTTGGCTTC
>JAGCFN010000204.1 GCA_017650085.1 Bacteroidaceae bacterium
GATTTATATTCAGAACGAGACTCAGGTCTGCAAGCACATCGACCCCTGGGCTGGTTCCTACTATGTGGAGAAACTCACCTACGAACTCTACCACAAGGCTTGGGAGCATATCCAAGAAATCGAGAAGCTTGGCGGTATGGCAAAGGCTATCGAGACAGGTCTGCCAAAGATGCGTATCGAGGAAGCTTCGGCCCGTACTCAGGCTCGCATCGACAGCGGCGTGCAGACCATTGTCGGCGTCAACAAGTATCGTCTCGACCACGAGGATCCCATCGATATCCTCGAGATTGACAACACAGCCGTTCGTCTGCAGCAGGAAGAATCCCTGAAGCAGGTTCGCGCTCATCGCGACGAGGCTCAGGTGAAGAAAGACCTCGAGGCCATCACAGAGTGCGTTCGCGAGTTCAACGAAGGCAAGAAGAGCAAGGACAACCTGCTCGACCTCGCCGTTCGTGCCGCTGGACACAGGGCCACTCTGGGTGAGATAAGTGATGCCTGCGAAGCCATCGTGGGCCGTTACAAAGCAGTAATCAGAACCATTTCAGGCGTGTATAGAAGTGAAAGCAAGAACGACAAGTTCTTCGAGAAGGCATGTGCCATGACCGATGAATTTGCCAAGAAGGAAGGCCGCCGTCCCCGCATCATGGTTGCGAAGATGGGACAGGACGGTCACGACCGTGGCGCAAAAGTTGTCGCTACGGGTTACGCCGACTGTGGCTTCGACGTGGATATGGGACCCTTGTTCCAGACACCAGCCGAGGCAGCACGTCAGGCAGTGGAGAACGACGTGGACATCGTAGGTGCAAGCTCTCTTGCAGCAGGTCACAAGACACTGATTCCTCAGCTCATCGAAGAACTGAAGAAGCTCGGCCGTGAGGACATCATGGTCACAGCCGGAGGTGTCATCCCTGCACAGGACTACGAGTTCCTCTACAATGCAGGTGTCGCAGCCATCTTCGGACCTGGCACTCCTGTCCCCTACTCTGCTGTTGAAATGATGAAGATCCTCATGGGAACAGAAGAGTAAACACTCTTCGCCCCTCCCATCACCCCTCTGCTGATTTCAGTGGAGGGGTTTTTGTTTCTTAATGCTTCAAAACAGACAACATTTAAATAAAAAAATACTTTCTTCCTATACATTATTAAATTAAAAAGTTGTACCTTTGCGCCCGATTTGTCTCAAAACGGCAACAAATATTATTAAACTATAAACATTAACCAATGAAAAAACTTTTAACACTACTTCTCGCCTTTTTCTGCGTCGCTGGAATATGGGCAGAAGATGTAACTGAGGAGCAAGCACTAGAGCAAGCTCTGCAATTCCTGACAAACACGCCTGCCACTCCAGGCAGCCCTCGCCACACATCAAGCGGCACGCCTCAACTCGTTGCGGCTAAGAAGGTGAGCGGACTCCATGTGTTCAACGTTAAGAACAATGGCGGCTTCGTCATCGTATCTAATGACGACAGAACTCGTCCCATCCTTGGCTATAGCGACAAGGGCAACATCAATCCGAGCGAAATGCCCGCCAACATGAAGGCTTGGCTGCAAGGATATGCCGACGAGATTGCATGGCTGCAGAAGCAAAACACAAAGGTTGCCAGGCCGAAGAAGGCTCGCAACAAGGTCGGTTCACACAGCACAACTGCCATCGCTCCAATGTTAACCACGAAATGGTACCAAGATGCACCGTACAACAACCTCTGCCCAACATTATCTGGCAACACTAAGTGCGCAACGGGTTGTGTCGCAACAGCTATGGCTCAAGTGATGTACTACCACAAGTGGCCAGAATCCAACACGAAGACTATCCCTGGATATATCACCTATACCCAAGGATTTAACCTGAGTTCATTGTCTCCCGTTACCTTCCAATGGGATAACATGATTGACAATTACAATGGCAACTACACTACAGCACAAGGCAATGCCGTAGCCACACTGATGAAATATTGTGGCTATTCCGTGCAAATGGACTACAGCGATGCCTCTGGCGCCTATACAGAAGACATCCCCTATGCCCTTAAAACTTACTTTAATTACAATGCTACCACAAAGTTCGTGTCCCGCAGCTCTTACAGCTACGCCAAGTGGACTGACCTTGTCTATCATGAACTGTCACAAGGTCGTCCTGTCATTTATGGCGGCTTATCATCTGGCGGCGGACACGAGTTCGTATGCGACGGATACAAGTACCAGAACAATACCGACTTCTTCCACATCAACTGGGGTTGGGGCGGCATGAGCGACAACTATTTCGTTCTCTCTGCACTTGATCCTGACCAGCAAGGCATAGGTGGCAGCACATCCACAGACGGCTTCCACTACGGACAGGATGCAGTCATCGGCATACAAAAGCCATCCGATAGCGGAACCACAGCCGACATTACACCTCAAGACTACAATCTCGTATTGAACAGTACTACATTGAGCAACAACCCCGTTTCTCCGAACTCGACAATTAGCATTACGTTCAATGTTACAAACAACGGCTCGGAAGAATACGATGGTGACCTCTGGATAGATCTCATAGACTATGAAGGGGACGAATATTTCTACGACTGCAACAGCTTCCTCATTCCTGCAGGAACGACACAGGATTGTGTCTTCTCTTTCCAACCCTCCGCAGAAGGCACATACATCATCAAGTTCTGTTATATCGATGCAAACGGCGAATATGTCGTTGTGGACGAGAATGCTGCCACACTGACTGTTGCCAAGAACGTGACCAGCAAATACGTTCCCATTTACGGCTACTATTGCGACGAGTACAGCAGAAGCCAGTTCATCATCCCTGCAGCAAACATCGAGGACATGATTAACTCCGAAGTCAAAGGTGTAACGTTCTATGCAGAAGAGTCATCCGTCGCATGGGGCACAGCAAAGTTTGATGTTTATCTGAGCGAAACAAATGACAATACCATCAGTTCGCTCAAGGATTGGAGCTCACAGGAGAAGGTTTATTCCGGCAGCCTGTCCGTCGTGGACAACAAGATGACCATAACCTTCAACAATCCCATCTACTATGAGGGCGGCAACCTCTTGATGGGCATCAACCAAACCACAACTGGCGATTATGAGAATGTCTCTTGGATTGGCGAGAAGATGACAGGAGTTTCCCTTGGCGGTTATAACTCCAGCATCAGCCAGCAGAACTTCCTGCCCAAGACCACCTTCGATTATACACCAGGCTTGCCACCTTCTGTATCTAAGCCCACAAATGTCACTGTAAACTATACTGGTGGCACTGAGGCAACAATAAGTTGGGTAAGCAATGCTCCTGCATTCGACATCGAAGTAAATGGTGTAGTGACAGAGGATGTAAGCAATCCCACCACTTTGACCGGGCTTGACCTCGCCACTACATATATTATAAAGGTACGCGCGAAGAATGGTAGCGATGTCAGCGAATGGACAAGTCCTGTCACCTTCAATACCGACCTCTCCGACGATATGTGCCAGATTCAGCTTGTTCTCATCGACCAATGGGGTGATGGTTGGAACGACGCAACCATTACGATAGCAGATGTTTCGACAGGCATAATTATCGGCACCTATGCCAATCAGAACCTTAATGGCACATACAGCGATGGCGAGAACGAAGTCAACACAATTAATGTTGAGGTTCCTAACGACAGAGACATCAGTTTCACATGGACTAATGGCAAGTACGACAGCGAGTGCTCTTATACAGTATACGACATAGTTGGTGAAGTAATCTTCTCTGGCAGCGGAGCTATGAGCAGTCCCGTCACTTATCATGTAAACTGCAATGCCATCGCCAAACCAACTGACCTCGCTGCAGAAGCAGGTTCTACCGAAGCAGCCCTTAGCTGGGAAGGCGATGCCGACAGCTATGTCCTCCGTTACAGGACAGCAGCTCAAGCAATGAACTTTGATGTTTGGAGTCAGGTTGGCAGCGACATTACTACTACAGGAGAACTACAGACTTACACCTTCGACCTCAGCGAATACAGCGGCACAGGCCATATCGCAATCCGCCACTATAAGGTTACCGACATGTTCTACCTGAACATCGACGACATCGTAGTGAAGAATGCAGAAGGCACAACAGTCCTCTCAGAAAACTTCGAGAGTGGCTCTGCTCCTGAAAGTTGGGATAACGTTGATGGTGACGGTGACGGTTATGACTGGATCCTGCGAGATGAGAATGGCAGCGACAAAAACAGTAACCCATATTACAACGGCACATACGCCGTCTCGTCAGCAAGTTTTATCAACGATTTAGGTCCTTTGACTCCAGACAACTGGCTGATTATTCCCAATGTCGAACTGGGTGGCACACTTACATTTGTTGCAAGAGGTCAGGATCCTGACTATGCGGAAGAAGTCCTTGGCGTGTATGTTACCAAAGAATCATACGAAGGTGTTCCTGCTGGCGAATGGGTTGAGGTAACAACCGACGAGACTTCTTGTCAGATTGCAGGCCTCACTCCTGGCACCACATACGATTGGGAAGTGAAAGGCATTAAAGGAGAGGAGGAGAGCACTTGGACTTCTTCTACCTTCACCACTAAGGAAGCACCACTCATTGTGCTCGCCAATAACGAAGACAACACAAGCCTCATCGAGTCTCTTGATGGTGAGGAAGGCTATGACGTTCAACTAGCAGACCGCACCCTGTTCAAAGACGGTTCTTGGAACACACTGTGCTTGCCCTTCGACGTAACGATTGCAGGCAGCGTCCTTGATGGTGCAGACGTTCGAGCACTGAACAACGTAACACTCGAGGGCGAAACGGTAATGCTGAACTTCACAGCCGAAGGACAAGTTTCCGAACTCCTTGCCGGTACACCCTACATCATCAAGTGGGAGAGCAGTGACAACATCGTGAATCCTATCTTTACAGGTGTAACCAACAGCAAGGCTATGAACAATGTCACATTTGACATTGACAGCGACAAGAGCATTACCTTCAAGGGAACCTACGGCTTCACGACCTTCGCTGAGACAAACAAGAGCATCCTCTTCTTGGGCGACAACAACAAACTTTATTATCCCTTGAACGGAGCACGCATTGGCGCACAACGCGCTTATTTCGAGCTCAACGGCATCACGCCCAGCGACAAGGTGAAAGATGTTAAGCAGTATGTCCTCAGTTTCGGAGACGATGCTGACGGCATAAACAACGTTAACGCTAATGCTAACCTCAACGAGAACTGGTACAGCCTCGATGGTAAGAAACTCACAGGCAAGCCCAGCCAGAAGGGCGTCTACATCGTCAACGGCAATAAGACAATCATTAAGTAAGGAGGACACACATATGAAAAAGATATATATGACGCCCATCGTGAATGTAGAAAGTGCTCAACCCATTTCTATCCTTTGCGTAAGTTTCCACAGCGACACCGACATAGAAGACAACGGCGGTAGCGACGGAGAAGCTCGCACCAAGGAAGACGACTGGGACATGTGGGGTGCGGAATAAGGAAGAACAAACCCTACAAATAAACAAGGCGTGGTTAGTTGCAAAACTAGCCACGCTTCGTTTTTAAATGACACACGTGACGTTGGTCAACGACTAACGTGACGTTTGCGATTTACTAACGTGACGTTTGCCAATGTCACGTGTGATGTTTACAGTCGGTTCTCTTTGGGGAAGACTACGTAGGGTTTGAAGGTGCGTGCCTCCTCGAGATCCATAAGGGCGTAAGACATGATGATGACGGTATCGCCCACAAGGACTTTGCGAGCTGCGGCACCGTTCAGGCAGATACAACCCGAGCCACGTTCGCCACGAATGACGTATGTCTCGAACCGTTCGCCATTGTTGTTGTTCACCACTTGCACCTTTTCACCTGCAATGAGACCTGCGGCGTCCATCAGATCCTCGTCGATGGTAATGCTGCCCATGTAGTTTATATTGGCCTCAGTTACTGTGACCATGTGCAACTTTGACTTCAATACTTCTATCATCATGGTATTCACTTGTATCTAATATGGTCGATAAGTCGGATGGGCTTCGTGCCACAGAAGACGGTTATGCAGCCTACGATGCTTGGAGCGTCGTCCCACGAAGAGACGTCTGCCAGGCTGTCGCCATCTACGATACTGAAGTACTGCACTTCCAGGCCGTCTATCTTGTTGATTTCCTCCACAACATAGTCGTGAGTCTGCTGAGCAGAAAGGCCAAGCGAGCAACTCTCCTTCATGATGCGATAGATGTTGGTGGCAATGACCCGCTCTTCCGCAGAGAGAAGGCTGTTACGGCTGCTCAAGGCCAGACCATCGCTCTGACGGACGACAGGACAAGGAACAATCTCGAGTTTGAAACCGAGGTCCTCCACCATTCGACGGATGACGGCTATCTGCTGATAGTCCTTCTCGCCAAAGTAGGCACGATCAGGCTCGACATACATGAAGAGTTTGCTTACAATTTGGCATACGCCATTGAAATGTCCTGGACGCATCGCCCCTTCCATCACGCTGTCTGTAGGAGGATAGCTGAACTGTCTGGTATCAGGTTCAGGATAGATCTCCTTCACTGTAGGAGCAAAGGCGATGTCGGCCTTGCAAGCCTCGAGCAAACGGCAATCCGCCTCTAGCGTACGAGGATAGCGCTCCAAATCCTTCGGGTCATTGAATTGTGTAGGATTGAGGAAGATGCTGACCACAGTGACATCATTCTCCTCGACACTTCTGCGAACAAGCGAGGCGTGCCCTTCGTGCAAGGCACCCATCGTAGGCACAAGTCCGACAGTGAGTCCCTCCTTGCGATATTTCGCCAGACACTTGCGCAGTTCTTTGATATTGTCAATTACCTTCATTCCACAGACATAAAATCGTGCAAAGTAACATAGTTTTTATGAAACTAGAAAGCATTTTGCGCATTTTTATTCTAAAAAGTGTGAAAACGGGCCGGATTTCATTGTTATCTGCGAAAATAATCGTATCTTTGCACAGATACTATAGCTTTAAACGAGATGACTAAGGCAAAAAAGATACTTTTCGTCACACAAGAGATGCTACCCTTCGTGCCAGAAACCGAGATGGCACAGATGGGCAGATACCTGCCTCAGGCGGTTCAGGAGAAGAGTCGCGAGATACGTTCGTTCATGCCGAAATGGGGTATCATCAACGAACGTCGCAACCAACTGCACCCGGTCATCCGACTGAGCGGCATCAACATCGTAGTCGATGACATAGACAATCCACTCGTCATCAAGGTGGCAAGCATCCCTGCAGCCAGAATGCAGATCTACTTCATCGACAACGACGACTTCTTCGACAAGCGGAAACTGGCAGTTGACGAAAACGGCAAGGAGTACGAAGACAATGCCGAACGTGCAGCCTTCTATGCACGCGGCGTGCTGGAAACCATCAAAAAGCTGAAGTGGTCTCCCGACATCATACATTGTATGGGATGGATGGGCAGTTTTCTACCCCTCTACATCAAGACCGCATATGCCGAAGAGCCATCGTTCCGCGACTGCAAAGTCATCTTCACGCCCTCCACAGACAAGCTCACATCTGCTGTTCCCGCAAACATGGACGGCATCATCGCCTTCCGTAATGCCACCATCTCTGCGACAAGAGGACTGGGCGAGAAGAAACTCGTGCCGATGCTCAACAAGCTTGGTATCAAATATGCTGACGGCATAGGTTTCCTCGCAGAGAACGAAGAGCTCGCGAAGTATGCAGAAGGATTGGGCAAGCCCACCTTGCAACCTGTCGCTATGGAAGATTTCGGCATACATTATCCCACTTTCTACGATACCATCTGGAACATCGGCAGAGTGGAAGAAGAGGAAGGATAACACAATGTTCTTAAGGTTAAAGTTCAGCACACAATTGAAAAACAAACAAATATATCAGGCTTGGTTTGCTGTCATGCTGGCCATCGCCACCCTAATAAGTTGCAGCGAAGACACAGGCTCGCTTGGTGTCTTCCCAGAGCAGGACGCCATCAGCACATCGACGGCTACCTTTGGCATCCTCTCGAATGACTTGCTCAACAGCATCGCTCCTGCAAACAGCACGACTTGCTTCCTGGGTAAAGTCATAGATCCGGAGACAGACGAAGCCATCACGGCTACCTTCGCAGCACAATTCCACACTTTCGAAAACTACGCTTTCCCCAGCAAGGAAAGTATCGTCACGGACGATGGCTTCCTCTGTGACTCAATCGAGATACGACTTTTCATCAAGAACACCTTCGGAGACAAAAACAACCCGATGAAAATTGAGGTTTGGCCTCTCAGCAAGAACGATGACAAGTTGCTCAAAGAGTCTGAGACCTTCTACACCAATACCGACCTTTGGCAGTATGTGGACGAAAGCAACGGCCCCATCGCAACGAAAGTCATCACAGCAACAGACTACATCATGAGCGACGCACAACGTGCCAGCAAAACCTATTCAAACAATGTGCGCATCGTTCTGCCTCGCCAGTACGGAGAACAAATCATGGAGACTTTCTACAACAACCCAAGCTCCTTCCGCGACTCCTACTCCTTCATCCGCAACGTCTGTGCAGGTTTCCTGTTCCGCACAGTCAGCGGCACAGGTACAATGCTTAACCTCGAAGTCAGCACCATGAACATTAACTTCCGCTACAAGAGTGAAGCATATCCCGACTCTACCCTGTCCGCGCTCTGTCGCTTTGCTGCTACGCCAGAAGTAATACAGTGCACACAGTTCGAAAGCAGCAACCTCGAGACACTCATCGACAACGAACAATATACAATGCTCAAGACCCCTGCCGGCATTTGCACTGAACTCATCTTGCCTATCGACGAGATATACGAGGGACACGAGAACGACAGCATTGCCCGTGCCTCCTTTACCTTGACCCGCATCAACAACCAAGATGAGGATGCGTTGGACGACGACTATGCTCTCGGCATTCCAAAAGACCTCCTGCTTGTGCGCAAAAAGAACCTCGAATCGTTCTTCGAGAAGCACCAAGTAAGCGACTCACAGCAATCCTACACCACCTTCTTCTACGACATATTCAATTGTTATACATTCGAAAACATCAGCCGTCTTATCTCATATTGCCAACACGAAAAAGTGGCTGACATGAAAGCGACAGGTATGACAGAAGAAGAATGGGAAGCAGCTCATCCCGATTGGAACCATGTTGTGCTCGTTCCTGTCAATATTGCCACCGCAACAGACAGTTACGGCTACATTACGCAGGTTTCCGTGAATCAAGACTTGAGTCTCTGCAGCACTAAACTTGTCCGTGGCACTGAAGAAAATCCAATCAAGATGCAAGTCATCTACAGCCGCTTCATTGGCAAATAACATCCATATTTCACCACTTAACAACCATTGCTATGAAACATTTCATGCTCATTGCGGCCATGTTTTTCTGTCTGGCCGTCACCTTGCCAACCTCCGCTCAAGCAGGCAAGAAACGCGATGCTCGAGTTGCTTATGTCTTGAAGAATCTCAGGCTCAAACCAGATGTACAAGCAAAGTTCAAGCCTGTGCTTGAAGCCTATCTCAAAGAACTCTCCGACCTGAAAGACCCTTACAAAAAGCTAAAAGACGACTTGCAGGACGCCATTGATGCCAACAAACTTACCGCAGCACAATGCGACCAACTCTTCGAGGCTAAGCAGAAACAAGAGGACAAGGAGCCTTCTCTGAACCGCAAATACTACGCAAAATTTAAGACTGTCATCACAGCACAGCAGGCTTACAAGGCCATGAAATTAAGTGACGACAAACTGGAATAAACGAATGGCAACGACAGACGACAAGAAGATCATCTTCTCGATGGTCGGCGTAAGTAAGGTCATCCAACAGAACCAGAAGCAAGTCCTAAAGAACATCTACCTGTCTTTCTTCTACGGAGCCAAGATTGGCATTGTCGGCATGAACGGCGCCGGTAAGTCCACGCTCCTCAAGATTATTGCTGGCATCGAGCAGCAGTATCAGGGCAACGTGGTTTGGAGTCCTGGTTATAGCGTAGGCTACCTTGAACAGGAACCCAAGCTTGATGACGACAAGACAGTCATCGAGGTGGTGAAGGAAGGTGTACAGCACATTGTGGATGCTCTGGCAGAATACGAGGAGATAAACCAAAAGTTTGGACTGCCCGAGTACTATGAAGACGAGGACAAGATGAATCAACTTTTCGCCCGCCAAGGCGAGTTGCAGGATATCATCGACAGCACAGACGCATGGAACTTGGACAGCAAACTGGAGCGAGCTATGGATGCGCTTCGATGTCCGCCTGCCGACCAACCTATCAACACGTTGAGCGGTGGTGAACGCCGTCGTGTAGCACTCTGCCGCCTGCTTTTGCAGAAGCCCGATGTGCTGCTGCTTGACGAGCCCACCAACCACTTGGATGCTGAGAGCATCGACTGGCTCGAACAGCACCTGACGCAATACGAGGGCACGGTCATCGCTGTGACGCACGACCGCTACTTCCTCGATGACGTGGCAGGATGGATTCTTGAACTCGACCGCGGCGAAGGCATTCCCTGGCAAGGCAACTACTCTTCATGGCTTGAGCAGAAGACAAAGCGCATGGAGCAAGAAGAGAAGGTGGCAAGCAAGCGCCGCAAGACACTGGAACGCGAACTTGAATGGGTTCGCATGTCGCCCAAAGCACGTCAGGCAAAAGGCAAGGCTCGCCTTAACAGCTACGACAAACTGCTCAACGAAGAGCAAAAGGAGCGCGAGGAAAAGCTCGAAATATTCATTCCCAACGGCCCGCGCCTTGGCAACAAGGTTATTGAGGCACATGGCGTCTGCAAGGCTTTCGGTGAGAAACGACTCATCAAAGACCTTGATTTCATGCTGCCGCCGGGTGGCATCGTGGGTGTAATCGGGCCGAACGGTGCAGGCAAGACAACCCTCTTCCGCATGATAATGGGACTGGAGAAGCCCGATGCAGGCACATTCGAGGTGGGCGAGACCGTCAAAATATCCTATGTTGACCAAAGCCACAAAGACATCAAGTCGGAACTGTCTGTCTATCAAGTTATCAGCCAAGGCAATGAGTTGATGCGCTTAGGTGGACGTGATATCAACTGCCGCGCTTATTTGAGCCGCTTTAACTTCAGTGGCGCTGACCAAGAAAAGAAATGTGGTGTATTGTCGGGTGGTGAACGAAATCGTCTGCATCTCGCTATGGCACTCAAGCAGGAGGGCAACGTGCTGTTGCTCGACGAGCCTACCAACGACATCGATGTCAACACGTTGCGTGCTTTGGAGGAAGGCCTAGAGAACTTTGCCGGCTGTGCCGTGGTCATCAGTCACGACCGATGGTTCTTGGACCGAATCTGTACTCATATCCTTGCCTACGAGGGTGACGGCAGCGTCTTCTACTTCGAGGGAAGCTATACTGATTACGAGGCAAACAAACTCAAGCGACTAGGTCTTGAGGAACCCAAAAGAATACGATACAGAAAGTTGATGGAAGATTAAGGCAAATGATTGTTATTCAGGATAAAGAATATGGCGGTGAAAGACCACTTTACAAGTTACATGATGCACGACTTGAGCGCGTGACCATACACCTTGGCGAATCGAGCATTAAAGAAAGTGGCAACATCGAAGCCTATGATTGCACCTTCCAAGGTAAATATGTCTTCTGGGAGTGTCGTCGTTTCCTTGCCCACAACTGTCATTTCGAGGAATCGGCACGCTCTTCGCTTTGGTACAGCGAGAACGGCAAACTGACTCATTGCCTAGTGGATGCACCAAAAATGTTTCGTCGTATGCGAGGAATTGATCTTCGTGACTGCCAATTCATCAATGCGCAGGAAACTTTGTGGGACTGTGACCAAGTCAGGATGCACAACTGCGAGATATTAAACGCCGACTACCTTGGCATGCGAACCGACAACATCCGTATTGACAACTTACATCTCGAGGGGAATTATGCCTTTCAGTATAGCAAAAATGTAGAGATAAAAAACTCGCTTCTAAACAGCAAGGATGCGCTTTGGGACTGCGAGAACGTCACGATTACCGACTGTGAGATAAATGGCGAGTACCTCGGTTGGTACAGTCGCAACCTTACACTCATTCGCTGCCATATTACTGGAGAACAACCCTTATGCTATTGCGAGAACTTAACTTTAGTAGATTGCACCTTCGGGGCCGACGCAAATCTTATGCTCGAGTACAGTACTGTCAAGGCAAGCATTAAGGGTAATGTTCATAGCATCAAGAATCCGACGAGCGGCAGCATCACTGTCGAAGGACATATAGGAGAACTAATCATCGACGAGAATCAGAAGGCACCCGCCGACTGCACCATCAATGAAATACACGCAGAGTAAAGACGCACTGCTCTCGCTCATACGAGAAGGCGGCAAGCTCGACTGGATTGCACAAGTCAAGCTTACCGCCTTGCTCAGTTTTCCCAGCATGATGGCACAGTTGGTGCACATTATGATGCAGTACATCGATGCAAGTATGGTGGGCAGTCTCGGCGCGAGTGCCAGCGCGAGCATCGGCTTGGTGAGCACCAGCATATGGCTCTTCGGCAGCCTTTGTCATGCGGTCAGTGTGGGTTTCTATGTTCAAGTTGCACATAAGATAGGTGCCAACGACTTTGCCGGAGCTAGAGAGGTGTTGAGACAAAGCTTCATGGCATGTATTCTTTTTGCGCTGATGCTCAGTTGTGTTGGTGTTAGCATCAGCCACTATCTGCCTCATTGGCTAGGTGGAGGACCTGACATCTGCTACGATGCCAGTCTCTACTTCATGTTCTTCTCGATGTGCCTCCCCTTTTCGATGCTGAACTCGCTCTGTGCCGGCATGCTCCGATGCAGCGGCAACATGCACATCCCCAGCATCTTGAACATCGGCCTTTGCCTGCTCGATGTCCTGTTCAACTGGCTACTCATCTTCCCAACCCGCACTTATTTTGGCATCACAATACCTGGTGCAGGACTTGGTGTAGTAGGCGCTGTGTTGGGAACTGCCATTGCCTTCATCATCTGCTCTTCGCTGATGTGCTACTTCACTGTCGTGCGAAGCAAAGAACTCTCTCTAAGTCAGGACAGCGGAACCTTCATCCCCCAGAAAAGCACATTGCGCGAGAGCTTTCGCATCTCTGCACCTATAGCCGTGGAGCACGTCATTATATGTGGCGCTCAAATTGTAAGTACAATTATTGTTGCACCACTTGGTACAGTTGCCATCGCTGCAAATAGTTTTGGCATCACCGTCGAAGCGCTCTGCTATATGCCAGGTTATGGAATTTCAGATGCAGCAACAACTCTTGTTGGGCAAAGCCTAGGAGCAGGCAGACGTTTCCTGGCTCGCAGTTTCGGACGCATAACTTTGAGTATGGGCATAACGTTCATGACCTTGATGGCCATAGTGATGTACACCACCTCGCCAGCCTTACTTAGCGTCATGACACCAGATTTGGATGTGCAAAAACTGACGGTACAGATCCTTCGCATAGAAGCCTTTGCTGAACCTATGTTCGCGGCCAGCATTGTCTGCTACGGCATCTTTGTCGGAGCACGTGACACATTGATTCCTTGCGCGATGAACTTAGGAAGCATGTGGCTGGTACGTATTGTTCTTGCTTTACTGCTCGTTTCCTCTATGGGACTGCGAGGCGTCTGGATTGCTATGGCAATAGAATTGTGTTTCCGCGGCGTCATCTTCCTTATAAGATTCAACGGAAACAGTTGGCTAAAAAAGAGTTTGAAGTAAGACTGCTTATAAGTGCATCTTAGTGCCTGTACGGGCCTCTACCACGTTGACAATATAATCACCTAACCTTTCACAAGAGTTGATAAGTTCCATGTAAATGGTGCCTATGCCGTATGTGTACTTGTGATTATTGATGTCAAAGATATTTTGCGATTTCAGCTGATCACGATAGTTGTTTATCTCGATTTCTGTATTATAACACTTATAGACATCGAAGTAGTCTTTCCTGCCGTTCATCAGCTGGTTCATCTGTGTCAAAGCCTGATCAATGAGATTCATCATGGCATGCAGATGCTCGTATTGTTCTTCAGTAAAGTGCTCCTTCTTGCCTTGAACCTTCTGGTTAATGGTTTGAGCCATGTGGTAGCACGAATCGCCAATACTCTCCACCTCAGATATTTCACGAAGCATGGCACGAATCTTTGCCTTCGTCTCGTCGCTTAGATGGGCATCGCTTACCTGGTCAAGGTATTCTGCAATACTTATTTCCATATTGTCTGCGATGTTCTCGTACTTCTCGATGCGATTGAAGAGCTTTGTGAACTTGTTCTGATCCTTTTCCGTAAGCAACTCGTGCACCATTCTGAACATGCGCTGGATGCGAACGCTGAAAGAAGAAACCTCCTTGTGTGCCTCGAGGACAGACAACTCAGGCGTCTTCATGATGCCTGATGTGATGAAGCGCAAGCGGAAGTCCTCTTCCTCCTTTGGACTCATTGGCTGGATAGCCCAGCAAACGAACTTCTCAATCTGCGGGATGAACCAAATGAGCAGCAGCGTGTTGCTGATATTGAAGGCGGAATGGAAGGTGGCAAGGGCCACACTTGCTTTAATGGCGAAATCGCTCTCTTCAGGATTCATTGTAGGGTCGAAACCGGAGAAGTGACAAACCATTGCGAAGAAAGGTTTCATCAAGAGTAAAACCCAGAAGACACCGACTGCATTGAAGCTCAAATGAGCGAAGGCTGCACGCCTGGCTTGCGTGTTGGCACTGAGCGCTACAATGTTTGAGGTGATGGTGGTGCCGACATTCTCGCCCAAAACGAGCATCACGCCTTGTTCAATATGTAGAACTCCCGTCGAACAAAGCATCATCGTGATGGCCATAATGGCGGCTGAACTCTGTACACAAAGGGTCAGCACTGTACCGATGAGAAGGAAGAACAGATTTACGAGTAATCCGCCGTTCCTGTATTCCGAGAAGAAAGCTGTAATGGCTTCCTTCGATTCAGGGCTGTCAACCAGTGAGAAACCTGTCTCCTTCAATGTAGTCAAACCCAAGAACAGGAAAGCAACGCCGAAGAGGAAGTCACCAACAATGCGACGCTTCTTCATATATATAAGGATGATACCCAGGAAGAAGGCCGGATAGACGAAATTGGAGATGTTGAAGCCCATTCCGAGCGACATGATCCATGCCGTCAGAGTGGTTCCTATGTTGGCTCCCATGATGACTGAAATGGCTTGAACGAGTGTGAGCAAGCCTGCATTCACAAACGAAACAGTCATCAAAGTCGTGGCAGTAGAACTTTGCACGGCAGCCGTCACGAACATACCAGTCAGGGCTCCAGTAAAGCGATTTGTGGTCATCGCGCCAAGTACGTGTCGCAACTGTGGGCCTGCCATTTTCTGCAGAGCCTCGCTCATCGACTTCATGCCGAACATCAACAGAGCAAGAGAGCCTAATAGCTTAAAGACAACAAGGATAGACATAATTGTTCTTATATAATCTACATTCGTCAATATGACACGTTAACTTTCTCATCATCACACGTGATGTTCGCAATCGTCAAACGTGAAGTTTGTCATCGTCAAACGTGAAGTTTGTCAACACAGGCAGCTACGTTTGCAAACGCTGCTGCCTGTGCCTTGGAGAACCGCATTAGCTTTTCACCGTAATGCAGAGTTCGTCGAGTTGTTTCTGGTCAATAGGACCAGGTGCGTCAAGCATGACGTCCCTGCCGCTATTGTTCTTTGGGAAGGCAATACAGTCGCGGATGCTATCGAGTTCTGCGAAGAGGCTGACGAAGCGATCCAGTCCATAAGCAAGTCCTCCATGAGGTGGCGCGCCATACTTGAAGGCGTTCATCAGGAAGCCGAACTTCTGCTGAGCCTGTTCTGGAGTGAATCCAAGGATTTCGAATATCTTCTGTTGCAACTTGGCATCGTGGATACGAATGCTGCCACCACCAACCTCAACACCGTTCACCACCATATCATAAGCATTGGCACGAACGCTGGCTGGGTCTGTGTCGAGCAAAGGAATATCCTCCGGCTTGGGTGAGGTGAACGGATGATGCATAGCCATGAGGCGCTGCTCTTCATCACTCCACTCGTACATGGGGAAGTCGATAACCCAAAGACACGAATACTTGCTTTTGTCCCTGAGACCCATGCGATTGCCCATCTCGAGGCGAAGTTCGCTAAGTTGCTTGCGAACCTTCATGGCATCGGAGCCGCAGAGGATGAGAATGAGGTCGCCTGCCTTTGCATTCATCTTCTCCTTGAGCACCTCGAGGTTCTCTGGCGTATAGAACTTATCGACAGAACTCTTCACGCTACCGTCTTCTTGGACACGAGCATAAACTAGGCCTTTGGCACCTATCTGCGGACGTTTCACGAAGTCTGTCAGTTGGTCGAGTTGCTTACGAGTATAGACGGCCTGACCTTCGCAACAGATGGCTCCGATGTAGGCTGCGTCGTCAAAGACTTGGAAACCAGCAGGGAAGATGCTCTCCACCGTTTCGCGAGAGGCATTGTCTGGTTGGTTGTTCTTCAACTCGACAAACCTCATGCCGAAACGTGTGTCTGGTTTGTCGCTACCATAATACTTCATAGCATCTGCCCAAGTCATGCGAGGCAACTCGGGAATGTCGATGCCCTTCAAGGCCTTGAAGAGGTGACGGCTCATGCCCTCGAACATCTGCAGGATGTCTTCTTGTTCAACAAATGACATCTCACAGTCTATCTGTGTGAACTCTGGCTGACGGTCGGCACGAAGGTCTTCGTCGCGGAAGCACTTCACAATCTGGAAGTAGCGATCCATACCTGAAACCATGAGCAACTGCTTCAGCGTCTGCGGACTTTGGGGAAGTGCATAGAACTGACCTGGATTCATACGACTGGGGACGACAAAGTCTCTTGCGCCTTCTGGCGTACTGTTCACGAGGACAGGCGTCTCTATTTCGAGGAAGCCATGCTGGTCGAGGTAACGACGCACCTCGAATGCAAACTTATGGCGAAGTTCCAGATTCTTACGTACATTGGGGCGACGAAGGTCAAGGTAGCGATACTTCATGCGAAGGTCATCACCGCCGTCGCTCTCCTCCTCGATAGTGAAAGGAGGTGTCAGACTCTCGTTCAGGATATTGAGCTCTGTAACGAGTATCTCAATGTCACCCGTCGCTAGGTTCTTGTTCTTGGAATAGCGTTCGGCAACCTCGCCCTTTGCCTGAATGACGAACTCGCGTCCCAAACGGCCTGCCTTCTGGCGAAGCTCTTCAGGAGCATCCTCGTTGAAGGCAAGTTGTGTGATGCCATAACGGTCGCGCAGGTCAACAAAAGTTAATGCGCCCAAGTTGTGGACGCTCTGCACCCATCCTGCAAGGGTGACCTTCTCTCCTATATTGGCGAGTCGCAACTCGCCACATGTTTTTGTCCTGTACATTATTATATTATATGTTTCTCGTCTTAACGAAGAAGGATGAACTGTCACCCAGCTCATCCTTCTACCTTGTACGCCCTCAGGGGCTCGAACCCTGGACCCATTGATTAAGAGTCAATTGCTCTACCAACTGAGCTAAGGACGCATCACTTTTCTTGTTTGCGGGTGCAAAGGTA
>JAGCFN010000205.1 GCA_017650085.1 Bacteroidaceae bacterium
CATTGAGCTGGTTGTTAGTCGCTTTGCGACTACAAAGATACTCCTTTTTCTTGGAAAAGCAAAATGAATGCCCAACTTTTTATGTTTTCTTAATGATATCTGCCTATTGGAGCATTCTTTGTCTCATGCTGAAAATGTAAAGGATTTTCCCTGAAACGACTATCTTGATTGCAAAAAACGGCCTTCGTTCCAGCCAAAGGGTTCAAAGGCTCTGAATTTTGCCGTTTTTGTATCTGTTTGAGAGTCAGAATCTTGTGGAATCGAGCGGGGAATCGAAGCAGAGAAAATGGTCAGAAAAGGCGAGCTTTTCGACTAAAAATGCCCCATTTCATCGGCAGATTTAACGTGTGAAGTTGGCAAACTTAACTAAGGTCGTTGGCAAAGTTAAAGTGTTAAGTTTTGATTTTAACTGAGGGTCGTCGGCCAACTTGACCAGTTAAGTTGCCGCTTTTCACACGTTATCTTCAAAAACTTGTAAAGTTTTTTCCTTCAATCCGTCTGCCCTTTTCTGTTCGAAGAGCAAAGGAGAACGCGAGCAGGCTCCGGCAAACTCATGGCCTATTTGACTGCAATCTTCTTGCCCTTGAAAATGTAGATTCCCTTAGCTGAAGGACGGCCATTCAGACGACGACCAGAGAGGTCGTACCAAGCATCTCCTTCACTATGAGCAAAGAAATCTGGGCTCTGAACTTTCGTAACAGTTGGACTTTCGTCGAGCCACTTGAAGTATTCGCCATAAGAACCTGTGACAGTAAGTGCTATAAAGAAGTTCGTGCCAGATGTACTGTGGTCTTGAGGGGTGAAACTATCATCTAAACGGAAGAGTTCACCTTCGTCATCGAGGTGAGCATCTCGAAAAGCCAGATAGTTACTGAAGGGTACGACGGTATCGCCTCTTGAGTGAAGGAACTGGATGCGATGTTGAGGCTGCCAACCTGAAGCGACTCCGTTGTCAACCATCGCTTGATAAAGGTCTGCCCACTTGCCTGAATAATTCTTGTAACCTGGTTTGAAGATCTTGTCGAGCTTGCCCCAAACATCGTTCGTGGAAGGCGAATAGAAGAGCTCAGCCATTTGTGCAGGCGTATAATGGCGTCCATTGGCATCAAGGCCGTTCTTCAATTGTTGATACCACTTCTTGCTGATGTCCCCGGTAGAGTATTGCTTGCTGGCCAGCCAATCCATAATGCCTGTGTCGAGGAACTGCTGAGAGAAGTAGTCCTCGAGTGTGTGTCCTTGCATGATAGGGTGGCTGTCGAGTGCACCTTTGACAATCATCGGCATTACCATCGGCATCGTGCACATTCCCTTTTGGTGGCTGGTTTCAGCATCGAAACTGCTTCCGTTGTCCTCCATATAGTATTGCATTGTGGCAAGCAGGTCGTAAGGTCCGTCGCCACAAATGCTTCCGCGGAACCTCAATTCTTCCGAAAGGTCATTCTGTTCAATGTAACGATGAACAGCAAGGGCAACTGCTCCGCCTTGCGAGAAACCCCAACTGAAACTTCTCCAATCGCTCTTGAAATCCAAAGCCCGATTGTCGTTGATATGCTTCTGGTAAAGTTCGAGTCCATACTGAACTGCGTCCATTACTTGCCTTGCAGTCAGCTCCTGCGAAAGATAAGGGTGACTCCTGTCCTTGCTCACGCCATAACCCTCGTAATCAGGAGCAATGACGACACTACGAGAAACGAAATTGTAGTTGGAATTCAAGCCTAATCCATACTTGCCTTTCACCAACATGCCAAATAGCATGCGGTCTTGTGAGTTCTGATTCGATGTGGGGCACTCTTTGTCAGCAGTAATCGTATAGTGACTGTAAATGTGAAGCGACTCGATACTATCTGTTGCAGCGGGTTTCGAAGGCATCCAGGCAATGAGCAAGGACGAGAGAACTACGTCTTCGCCACTTGCGCTCTTCGAAGGATAGTTGAACGTATAGAACCGAGCATCGCTGCTCTTATAGACCTGCACAAGGCTGTCGGACGGCTCTGCAACTTGTGCCTTTACCACAAGGCAGCAGAGAAAAAAGGCAAGAAATAGGCTCTTCTTCATAGTCGGTTAGTTTTTCGTTTAATGCAAAACAGGCCGATAGCCTCTTGGCTACCAGCCTGTTCCTGTACCCCGAGCCGGGGTCGAACCGGC
>JAGCFN010000206.1 GCA_017650085.1 Bacteroidaceae bacterium
ATAATTATATATATATTATAAACTATATTATACTATATTTTACTAATCCTATCAGCAGCAAGTAGTGTACCCCCCCTCACCTAGAAACTGTATACTGTATACTGTATTCTGTATTCTGTATTCTGTATCCAGTACACTCCAGTACACAAACTCAGTACGCTCATACCTGAAAAAAAATGCGGCATTGATACAGATGCTGACCCACGAGGAAACTGGGATCTGAGATGGTGAGCGGAACATAAAAATGGCCCCAATTCCACAGCGTGTTTTTTCTTGTGCTTTTTTTGTGTCCGACTCTTGTAAATCTCAGTAAAAAATCGTAAATTTGCAGTGTCAAACGAATTTGCCTTCACACACACGCACACACATACATATTTACAATTATGAACAGCATACCTCTCATGAATCGCGCAGCCGACAACATCCGAATCCTGGCGGCTGCAATGGTAGAGAAAGCAAAGAGCGGACATCCTGGCGGAGCCATGGGCGGCGCAGACTTCATCAACGTCCTCTTCAGCGAACACCTGCAATTCGACCCGAAGAATCCCACTTGGGAAGGGCGTGACCGTTTCTTCCTCGACCCGGGTCACATGGCGCCGATGCTCTATGCGGAACTGACACTCACAGGGAAGTTCACCCTCGACGAAATCCAGCAACTCCGTCAGTGGGGCTCTCCCACTCCAGGCCATCCGGAAGTCTGCTACGAACGCGGCATAGAGAACAGCTCAGGCCCCTTGGGGCAAGGCCACGCCTATGCAGTCGGCGCAGCCATCGCCGCGAAGTTCCTCTATGCGAAGACTGGCAATCCCACCTTCGGAAAAGAAACCGTCTACACCTACATCAGCGATGGCGGCATTCAGGAAGAGGTGAGCCTTGGCGCTGCACGAATCGCAGGCAACCTGGGGCTCGACAACCTCATCATGTTCTACGACTCCAACGACATCCAGCTCTCTACCGAGACGAAAGTCGTGACAAGCGAAGACGTGGCAATGAGATATCGCGCACTCGGCTGGGAAGTCTACGACATCAACGGCAACGATGTGGAACAGATTCGCCAGGCACTCGACAAGGCCAAAGCCGTGGAGGGCAAACCGACACTCATCATCGGCCATTGCATCATGGGCAAGGGAGCTCGCAAGGAAGACGGAAGCAGCTACGAACGCAACTGCAAGACGCACGGTGCCCCGCTTGGCGGCGATGCTTTCCGCAACACCATCACAAACCTCGGCGGCAACCCCGACGAACCATTCGTCATCTTCCCTGAAGTGGCAGATCTCTATGAAGCCCGTCTCAAGGAACTGGAAGGCATTGCTGCCATCCGACATGAAGAAGAAGAGGCTTGGGCAAAGCAGAACAACGAGAAAGCAGCCCAACTGAAGGACTGGTTCTGTGGCAAACTGCCGCAGATAGACTGGAAGAGCATCGAGCAAAAGCCGAATGATGCCACCCGCAACGCCTCGAGCGCATGCCTCGCCCTGCTCGCAAAACAGGTGCCCAACATGATTGTCAGCTCGGCCGACCTCTGCAATTCCGACAAGACAGACGGCTTCCTCAAGGGAGGAGCGACAGTCATCTCCCGCGACAACTACGGCGGGAACTTCCTGCAGGCAGGCGTGGCCGAGCTCACGATGGCATGCTGCTGCATCGGCATAATGCTCCATGGCGGTGCGATAGCGGCTTGCGGAACATTCTTCGTCTTCTCCGACTACATGAAGCCCGCCATCCGCATGGCTGCCCTGATGCAAGTGCCCGTCAAGTTCATCTGGACACACGACGCCTTCCGCGTTGGCGAAGACGGTCCTACGCACGAACCCGTCGAGCAGGAAGCACAAATCCGCCTGATGGAGAAACTGAAGAACCACAGCGGCAAGAACTCAGTGCTCGTCCTCAGGCCAGCCGATGCCAAGGAGACCACTACGGCTTGGGCAATGGCGATGGAGAACACGGATACGCCCACAGCCCTCATCCTCAGCCGCCAGAACATCGAGAATCTGCCTGAAGGCAACGACTACGAGCAGGCTCGCAAGGGCGGCTACATCGTGGCAGGAAGCGACGAGAATCCAGACGTGGTTCTGGTTGCCACAGGTTCCGAAGTCAGCACCCTCGTTGCAGGAGCAAGCCTCCTTCGTCAGGACGGCTACAAAGTTCGCATCGTAGATGTCCCCAGCGAAGGTCTCTTCCGCGAGCAGCCTGTCGCTTACCAGAAGAGCGTAGTGCCAGAAGGGGCAAAAGTCTTCGGCCTCACAGCCGGCCTGCCCGTCAACCTGCAAAGCTTCCTCATCGGAGCAGATCCGCGCAGCACAGTCTGGGGCCTCAACAGCTTCGGCTTCTCCGCCCCCTACAAAGTGCTCGACGAAAAACTCGGCTTCACAGCAGAAAACGTATATAACCAAGCTATTAACATATTAAATGAAAAATGAAAAATGAAAAATTAAAAATTGATACATTCATAGGATGAAAGATAACCAAATTGCATTAAAGACTCATGCTTTTGCTCGTCGAATGGTTAAGGCATACCAATATCTCCTGGAAAAAAAGGAATACAATATGTCGAACCAATTGGTACGTAGCGGAACATCCGTAGGTGCAATGGTTAAAGAGGCTGAGTTCGCTCAAAGCAAGGCCGACTTCATCAATAAAATGTCAATAGCTCTCAAAGAAGCCAACGAGACGCGATATTGGTTAGATTTATTACGCTATGGTGATTACTTGGAAGATGACATTTATATGTCTCTCGACAAAGACATAAAAGAAATTATCTCCATATTAGTAGCCATCGTAAAAAGCACTAAAGACAATCAGTAGCCAAAGTATCAATTTTTCACTTTTAATTTTTAACTTTTAATTATGGATACAATAGGACTTGCAAGCGATCACGCAGGATATCCGCTCAAGCAACACGTAAAGGAATATCTCGCAGAGAAAGGCATCGAGTTTCACGACTACGGGACCTATAGCGAGGAGAGCTGCGACTATCCTGACTTCGGACATGCTTTGGCTCAAGGGATGGAAGCAGGAGAATGTGAGCAAGGCATTGCCATCTGCGGCAGCGGAGAAGGCATCAGCATGACGCTCAACAAGCATCAAGGCATTCGTGCTGCGCTTTGCTGGATTCCCGAGATAGCGCACCTTGCCCGTCAGCACAACGATGCCAACGTGCTGGTTATGCCTGGCCGATTCATCACGAACGAGGAAGCAGATGCCATCATGGACGAATACTTCCAGACAGACTTCGAAGGTGGTCGCCACATGAGAAGGGTTGCAAAGATTCCCGTCGAGTAAAGCAATTACTCCAATAAACAAATAGAGCCCGAAGTTTTGTCTTCGGGCTCTCTCTTTATATATAAATAATGTATTACCTTGCGCTGGTGAACTCGTCGAGGAAGCGGACATCGTTCTCTGAGAACATTCGGAGGTCCTTCACCTGGTACTTCAGGTTCGTGATGCGCTCAATTCCCATGCCGAAAGCGTAGCCAGTATAGACGCTACTATCGATTCCGTTGGCATCGAGGACAGCAGGATCTACCATGCCGCAGCCAAGTATCTCGAGCCAACCGCTGCCCTTGCACATCGAGCAGCCCTTGCCTCCGCAGATGGTACAGCTGACGTCCATCTCGGCAGAGGGTTCTGTGAAGGGGAAGTAGCTGGGGCGAAGACGAATCTTTGTCTCAGGTCCGAAGAGCTCTTGGGCAAAGAGGAGGAGCACCTGCTTGAGGTCTGTGAAGCTGACATTCTTGTCAACATAGAGGCCTTCTATCTGATGGAAGAAGCAATGTGCACGTGCGCTGACCGCTTCGTTGCGGTAAACACGGCCCGGGCAAAGGATGCGGATGGGCGGCTGCGTCTTTTCCATGACGCGCGACTGCACGCTGCTGGTGTGGCTGCGAAGGATGATGTCAGGATGCGACTCCACGAAGAACGTGTCCTGCATATCGCGAGCTGGATGATCGTCAGCAAAGTTCAAACTGCTGTAAACGTGCCAATCGTCTTCAACTTCAGGACCTTCTGCCAGGGTGAAGCCAAGACGACTGAAGATATCGACGATTTCGTTCTTGACAATCGTCAAAGGATGACGTGAACCAAGGGTAATGGGATAAGGTGTGCGAGTGAGGTCGATAGACGAAGCACCTGTAGCAGAACCTTCTCCTGCACATTCCTTCAGAGCATTTATCTTCTCTTGAGCAAAGTTCTTCAGCTCGTTAATCTTCATGCCAACCTCTTTCTTCAACTCGGCAGGAACGCTCCTGAAGTCGTTCATCAACTGAGAAATCTCACCCTTCTTGCTCAAGTACTTGATTCGCAGGGCTTCTGCCTCCTGTGCATTCTTTGCTTGAAGTGCAGAGATTTCCTGCATCAACTGTTCTATTTTCTGTATCATAAATAGCCTTTATTTCCGTTTTCGCGTGCAAAGATACAAAAAAACGGAGAATGAAGGATGAAGAATGAAGAATTCTTTGTACTTTTGCACGATTTTTAGTCGTTAGGTTGCAGAATGAGCATTAAGTGTAAGGGAATTGTGCTTGCCGTTGCCGTTATGGTTGCGACACTGTTTTCGTGTGGCGAAAAAGGCAGCGACTCGAGCCAGGACGAGGTTGACCTGCTTCTCTTGGACACTATTCCTGTCGATACGTTGACGAAGGAGGAAGAGGAGCTTGGGCTTATCGAGGAGAAGACACCTCAGTTCGACGGCTTCTTCAACGACTTCCTTTTCGCTTATCTTCATAGCCACACCTTGCGACAGGAACGTACTGCAAACCCTTTGCCATTGGAGCATGCCGAACGTCCTACTGAGTTGCTCGAGGACTTCAACCCTGAGTTCGAATTCAGTTTCCTTTCTGGCGAATACTTCACTACGCTCTATGGAAGTGCCACGCAAATGTACGAAGAGGATGATGAAGAACTCGAAGAGGACTCCATCGTCAACCTGCAACGCATCAATCTCAACGATGGAACGATTCGCAACTTCCGTTTCCTTCGCGAAGAAGGACATTGGAGGCTCGATGCCATTCGCGAAGCAACCTTCGACAACGATGACCTCAGCGACTTCCTCAGCTTCTATGCCCAATTCTGTAGCGACAGTATCTTCCAAAGCGAATCCATTGCCGACCCGCTTCGAATCAGCATTCACGATTCGGAAGATGAAGAAGAAAGCGTCGAAGGCATTATTGATGCCGATCAATGGCAAACGTTCTGTTCTGAAGTTCCTAGCGGCATCATCAGCAACATTCGCAAGGGACAAAGCTATGGAGGGCACAGAATCGTGCTGAGAAAGAGCGGACTCTCGAACGGCTTGCAAGAGGTCTTCACATTCACTAAAGAGCGAAACGGTTGGCGCCTTACAAAATATGAGAATTGAGAACACTTTCGGCATAGCTGCAGAGGCTCGAGAAGTCATCACTTACGACTCGGAAGAAGCACTCCTGGAGGCACTCATTCGTATTCACAATCAATACGAAGGGCTTCCTCTGCTGCATATCGGCCAAGGAAGTAATTTGCTCTTCCTCAGCAACTTCGAAGGCGTTGTGCTTAAGTCAAACATCAAGGGCTTCACGACAAAGGAAGAGACGGAAGACGATGTGCTTGTGGAAGTCGGTTCTGGCGAAATTTGTGATGACTTCATAGCCCAAGCCATCCAGAATGGTTGGTATGGGATGGAGAACCTTTCACTCATTCCTGGTCAGATTGGAGCCGCAGCCGTTCAGAACATCGGGGCTTATGGTGTGGAGGCTCAGGACGTGATTGAGGAGGTGAAAGGCATCAGTCTGAAGGACGGCTCAACACGTTTCTGGAAGCAGAAGGACTGCCAGTATGGCTACAGACAGAGCGTCTTCAAGAGCGAGTTGTGGGGCCAATATGCCATCACTCGTGTTACGTTCCGCCTCAAGAAACACTTCGAGCCGAAGCTCCAATACGGAGGCCTCGTGAAGGCTGTCGAGGAGAAGGGACTGACGAAGGACACCCTGACGGCAGAGCAATTGCGCCAAATCATCATAGACATTCGCAGAGCCAAGCTTCCAGACCCTAAAGAGCAAGGAAATGCAGGCAGTTTCTTCAAGAATCCTGTCGTTTCGAGAGAGAAGGCAGAACAGTTGCTTTCCGAGTATCCGACGATGCCCCACTACCCTGCCGACGAGGGAAAAGTCAAATTGGCAGCAGGTTGGCTGATTGAACAGGCAGGTTGGAAGGGCAAGAGTCTCGGCCCAGCAGCTGTTCATGACCGTCAGGCTCTTGTTCTCGTCAATAAGGGAGGAGCCTCTGGAAGCGATATACAAAGGCTTTGCGAAGCAATTCAAAAGGACATTAACGAGCGTTTCGGCATCAAATTAGAGCCAGAAGTCAACTTTATATGAAGATAACTTTCCTTGGAACAGGCACAAGCATCGGAGTCCCGCAAATAGGCTGCCAGTGCGAGGTTTGCACCAGTAGCGACCCTCGTGACAGGCGTCTTCGTGCTTCTGCGCTCTTCGAGGAAGGCGATACGAGACTCCTCATCGACTGCGGACCTGATTTTCGCGAGCAAATGCTGCGTATCAAGATGCAAAAGCCGCTTGATGCCGTTCTCATCACTCACGAGCATTACGACCATGTGGGGGGTATCGACGACCTTCGTCCCTTCACCTTCGAGCACGACCTTCCCCTTTTTGCTGACGATTATGCATGTCGTCATTTGCGTCAAAGGCTTCCCTACTGTTTGGTTCGACACACTTATCCTGGCATTCCCAAGCTGGATTTGCACGAGATAAAGGAAGGTGACAAGATGCAGTTCGGCGAGCTCGAAGTGACTGCGATTCGAGTCATGCATGGCGAGTTGCCCATCATGGGATACAGGATTGGCGATGTGGCTTACCTCACAGATATGACTGAGTTGTTCGACTCGTCACTTCCTCTGCTCAAGGGCATTAAGTTGCTGATTATCGGAGCTTTGCGTCATACACCTCACAAGACACACCAAACCGTCGAGCACGCCATCGAGTTCAGCCGAAGTCTGGGAGAGATTCCAACCTACTTCATCCATATGTGCCACCAAGTCGGCCTGTATGAAGTGGAGGAGCAAAAGCTTCCTGAAGGCTTCCACTATGCCTACGACGGACTGGTTCTAGAGGCATAATCCAAAACGTCACACTAGTAAATCGCAAACGTCAAACGTGATGATTGCAATCGTATAGTGTTACGTTTGCATTTTAACCACGCCACGTTTTTCAATTAGACACGTCGAAGTAGAAATTGCCTGCAGCTCCACCTCCTGTCGGACCACTTTGAGGTGTGATTCGACCATTGTAGGAAGTGTTGTTGATGATGTTTCCCGTTTCGATTGTAACACCCTGTCCGCTATAACTGAAGCGGGCCACGAACTGAATGGTGTCAGGCTTCCCATATTCCGTAGGCAAAGCATTTGCAGGTAGAAGAAGGTGACAAACGGGATCGTCGCTCCCATCAGCATAGCCGTCGTAGTTCGTATGCTTGTTGTACGACTTTCTTGCATGAACCTTTTCTCCACTTGCATCGAGCGTATCATAACAGATGGTCCACGTATAATAAGTGGCATTGATGAGGTGACCCTTCTTGTCCTGATGAGCCGTGATGTGGATGGAGTCGCCAGGAGTCAGGACAACACTACGGGGATTCCCTGAAACGTAATTGGGATAACTGCCTGTCTTATAGGTAAATCCCAGCCAAGTAGGACAATAAGAACTGTAGTCGTTCTTCGAGCAGGAATAGAAAATTGCCACTAACAGGCAAAGAAAAAGATACTTGCGATTCATATCAGATTGAGTTTTTTCATTTCGGAATAGAGTCTTTGAACAGGAAGGCCCATCACATTAAAGTAGGAACCTTGCAGAGAGGACACACCAATATAGCCAATCCACTCTTGTATGCCGTATGCTCCGGCCTTGTCAAGAGGGCGATAATGCGTGACATAATGGTCGATTTCCTCTTCTGAGAGCTGAGCGAAAGTGACCTGAGAGACGCTGGCAAACGAGTGTAGCCTCACCCCATCCCTCTCCAAAAGAGAGGGAGTTTTGTTGCCGCCATTCTCCCCTCCTTTGGAGGGGTCGGGGGAGGCTTTGAGTGTTACTCCCGTCACGACCTGATGCGTTTTGCCAGAAAGCTTCCTAAGCATCTGTTTTGCATCTTCTTCATCTGCAGGCTTA
>JAGCFN010000207.1 GCA_017650085.1 Bacteroidaceae bacterium
AGAGTGTAGAGTGTTTTCGCAAAAAAGATTTATTCTTTTTTCTTCCTTCAAGGAGGGAGGTTCAAACGCAGGCAACTGAGTTCTTGCGCTCCGCAGGTGCTAAGGCGGCAAAGCCGGAGGTCAAAATGCTTATATTCAGTCCTGTCGGATTTCAAATCCGCCAGAACAAGGCGACAATCGCCATCGTCACACTAGTTAATCGCCATCGTCACACTAGTAAATTGCAAACGTCACACTAGTTGTTTGCAATCGTGGCACATGATGTCAGCTTACCGCTTACTTGTCCTGTCGGATTTTGAACTCCGGCTTTGTTGCCTGAGCACCTATGGAGGGCAGGATTTCCCTGAGCGGAATCATGACAAAGTCGCGCTCGAACATGTGTGGATGAGGGATGGTGAGCCTGGGAGTGGAAATGGTCTGATCGCCATACAGAAGCAGGTCTATGTCGATGGGGCGGTCGTGATAGATGCCGTCTTTCGACTTCGTCTTGCGTCCCAATTCTCGCTCTATCTGCTGGGTTTTCCTCAGACATTGGAGCGGAGTGAGTGTGGTCTGCACCATCACGGCTGCATTCAGGAAGGGATTTGCGCTTTCGAAGCCCCAGGGTTCGGTCTCGATGAAGGACGAAACACGCTGCACCGTACCAATCCGCTCGCCGATGAGCATGATGGCGCGGCGCAGCATCTCTTCTCTGTCGCCGAGATTGGAGCCCAAAGAAAGGTAGAGTTCATAATTCATAGTTCATAGTTCATAGTTATTTCCCGTTCGCTGACTTTACGATTGAGGTTAAGATTTTTATTAATTCCTGACAATCTTCCAGCAATGATTGGGCTGAATCCTGGGGTAAGTACTCTGTATTCGTCAACAGTTCTATCCAGTATTCACACTCACTGGCTTCTTTCAACGAGATGTTCATCTTAGCTATGAAGTCCGGACGACTTTGCCCTCTTAAGGCTTCCTTTATGTTTGCTCCGATGCTTGTTCCACAACGAAGCATCTGCTTGGAAAGGGTAAATTCATGTTTTTCTTCAACCAAGTACTTGTAGCAGCGCACCACTCGAATGGCAAAAGACATGCTCTTATCCTTAATAATACTCTCCTTCACAACCCTTAACTATGAATTATGAACTATGAATTATGAACTGCTAATCGTTCAGTATCAGCATGGCATCGCCGTAAGGGCCGAAGCGATAGCGCTTTTCGGGGTCGTTCTTATTGAAACGAAGCGCTTCCTCATAAGCCTTCATGATGAGGTCGTAACCTCCGAAAGCACACGTAAGCATCAACATAGTGCTGCAAGGCAAATAGAAATTGGCAATCATGGCGTCTGCCAAATGGAAGTCGTAAGGCGGGAAGATAAAGCGATTCGTCCATCCATGATATTCCTTGAGCTGACCATCGGTGGAGACTGCTGTCTCGAGCACCCTTTGCACCGTAGTTCCGACAGCAACAATCTTATGTCCCTCTTCGTGGGCCTTGTTGATGATGTCGCAAGCCTTCTGGTCGGCATGCATCTCCTCGCTGTCCATCTTGTGCTTCGTCAAATCCTCTACATCGATTTCGCGGAAGTTGCTGAGACCGCAATGAAGGGTGACATAGGCGAAGTCCACGCCCTTGATCTCCATCATCTTCATGAGCTGGGGGGAGAAGTGAAGACCTGCCGTGGGAGCCGTGACAGCACCTTCTTTCTCAGCAAAGATGGTCTGGAAGTTCTCAGCATCTTCGGGAAGGACGTCGCGCTTGATGATCTGCTTCGGGATGGGCGTTTCGCCGAGTGCGAAGAGGGCACGCTTGAACTCGTCGTGAGTGCCGTCGAAGAGGAAGCGAAGTGTACGGCCACGACTCGTCGTATTGTCGATCACCTCAGCCACCATCGACTCGTCCTCGCCGAAATAGAGCTTGTTACCGATGCGAATCTTACGTGCCGGATCGACCAGAACATCCCACAGACGCATGTCCTTGTTCAGTTCGCGAAGCAGGAAGACCTCGATCTTGGCACCCGTCTTCTCCTTGTTTCCATAGAGGCGAGCGGGAAAGACCTTCGTGTCGTTGAAGACAAAGACGTCCTTCTCGTCGAAATAGTTTAGCACATCGCGGAAGGATTCATGATGCGAGATGACGCCCCTCTTTGCGTGGATGACCATGAGTCGGCAGTCATCGCGGAAAGGAGTGGGTTCCAAGGCAATACGATCCTCTGGAAGTTTGTACTTGAATTGCTGTAGTTTCATATCTTTTATATTATGTTTGTTCAGAAAGTTGGGATTTCTATCTGTTGCTTGTCGAGCCATTCGGGAAAGTCCTCAACCTGCATGCAATCCTCCACTCGAACGTCTCCCACACGAGTGCGGCGCAATGCTATGAGGTGAGCGCCACTGTTCAAAGCTTCCCCTATGTCGCGAGCCAAAGCCCTGATGTATGTGCCTTTGCTGCAAACGACGCGAATGGTGGCCTGCATCTTCTCGGGGTTGAAGTCTTGTAGCTCAATCTCGTCGATAACCAAGACCTTGGGCTTGAGCTCCACCTCCCTACCCTTTCGGGCAAGATCGTATGCACGTTTGCCGTCTATCTTGCAAGCCGAGAAAGCTGGCGGAACCTGTTCTATACGACCGAGGAACTTTACGAGAACCTCCCGAACGAGGGTCTCCGTGATGTGCTCCGTAGGGTAGGTCTTGTCGATGGGTTTCTCGAGGTCGAAACAAGGCGTTGTCGCTCCGAATTGAAGCGTGGCAACATACTCCTTGACGTGTGCCTGAAGCTCGTCGATGCGCTTTGTGGCGCGGCCTGTACATACGACCATCACACCCGTTGCTAACGGATCGAGCGTGCCTGCATGGCCCACCTTGAGCTTCTTCACGCCAAGACGATGACACAGTTGACTGCGTATCTTGGCGACAATATTGAAGCTCGTCCAATTCAACGGCTTGTCGAAACAAAGTATCTCTCCCTCGATGAAATCCATTTTATCATCCCAGAATCAGCACCAAAATGCCTGCTATGGCGCAATAGATGCCGAAGTATATGAGTTTACATTTCTTCACGAGCGCTATCATCCACTTGCAAGCGAAGCATCCTGACACGAAAGCTGCCACGAAACCTACAAGCAGGGATGTCGTAGGAATTGCCGCCGAAGCGCCATGCTCCGCCAGATATTCCGCGCTTGGGGCAACGATGTGTTTGAAGTCGAGCAGCGCCTCGCCCAAAATCGGCGGGATAACCATGAGGAAAGAGAACTGCGCAAGTTTCTGCTTACTGTTGCCCAAGAGCAGACCTGTCGCGATGGTTGAGCCGCTTCGACTCAAACCAGGCAGGACCGCGATGGCTTGTGCAATACCAATCACGAAGGCATGAAGGGGCGAAATCTCTTCCTTTTCCTGTGGTTTGTAGAAGTGCGTCAAGGTGAGCAACAAGGCAGTCACAATCAGACAACAGCCTACAACAAGTGTCCTGACGTGTTCGTCTGCATAGAGCGCCTCGATGCTGTCCTTCATGAAGAAGCCCACGATTGCAACAGGAATCATGCTGACGAGAATGGCGAAGGCATAACGGGCCTCATCGTTCCACTTGAACTTCAGCAGACCTTGCACAATCCAGATTATCTCGCGCCACAATATGACGATGGTTGCGAGCACAGTCGCGACGTGAACCGCAATGTCGAAAGTCAGGCCGCCCTGTTCCGGATCGAGCCCCAAAAGCATCTTGCCTATCTCCAAATGCCCGCTACTACTGACGGGAAGGTATTCCGTGAGACCTTGGACAAGGCCCAAAATGAGTGCTTGCAGTTCGTTCATCTATCTTCTACTTTACGCGTTTTGGGCTTGTACATGATGGCGATCATGATGAAGATGAAGCCGAAAAGGCTCACCAAAGGTGCCACTTTGATGCGACGAGCGCTGAAAATGTCAGCGTTGAAGAAGCCTTCTGCACTTCCTTCGCCAGACATCAACACCAAACCGAGAATGACGATTGCCATTCCGATGGCAAGCAGGATGTAGTTCTTTTTACTAAATGCCATATTATTCACTATTTAATCATTTATCATTTACCATTTGTCAGCACTCCCCCAAAAGGGGAGCTGGAAGAGGGCTTCAATACAGTTCCGAGCCACGCATCTTGAGACAATGCGTCACAGAGAAGTAGGTGCAGACGATTGTGAGCAGGAGTCCGATGACGAGAACAGAGACGGCTGTGATGATCATGTTCTCCTGAGTGACATAGTTCAGGATGCTACTGTCGTATCTCGATGCCCAATAGATGCCGCCAAAGATGGCTGCATCGGCAATGAGAGCTGAGATGAAGCCAATCCAAAAGCCTCGAACAAGGAACGGACGACGAATGAAACTCCACTTCGCTCCCACCAACTTCATGGTGTGGAGCACGAAACGATGGCTGAATACACTCAGTCGGACAGTATTGTTGATGAGACTCAGGGAAATGATGACCAGCAGAAGAGCGATGGCAAGCAAGAAGTAGGATGCACGATGAAGGTTCTTGTTCATGCTCTCCACCAAGTCTTTCTGGTACATCACATCTGCCACAAGTTCCGATTTCCGCAGTTCATTGCTGATCCACATCAGGCTGTCATTAGAAGAGAACTCTGACTTAACCCTCACTTCCATTGAGATGGAGAACGGGTTTGCCCCAAGAAAATCGGTCGGATCGATGCCCATGCTCTCGATTTGTTCCTGCAAAGCTTGCTCGCGACTGATGTAGTCGATGCTGCTGACGTAGTACATCCTGTTCAACGAGTCGCACAAATGTTGTGCATCAGGTGTTTGAACATCGTCTTCGAGCACAACCGTAACGGTCAAGTTCTCCTTGACACTGTCGGCTACAACCCTGGCTGTGAGCGAGAGCAACACTATGAGGCCCATCAAGATGAGCAGCAGAGTGACGCTGACAGTACTGGTGAAAGCCTGCATTGCCCACGCTATCTTGTTTTTCCTTCTGCGTTTGTTTGTCATATTTCCTGTTTATACTATTACTTTTCCTTTCAGCGTAGCGCTGCTGCTTTCTGTGATGACGACGGGAACTGTCTGTCCTATTCTGAGGTTTTCGCGAGGGACGATGACGACTTTGTTCTGTCCTGTCCTGCCGAAGAGCTCGTCTTTGCTGCGCTTGCTCACACCTTCGACGAGGACTTCATACTGCTTTCCGATGCACTTCCGATTGGCTTGGGCCGAGAGTTCGTTCTGCAAGGCGATGATTTCATTCAGCCTTCGAATCTTCACTTCCTCAGGAACATCGTCTGGAAGGTGCTTGCTGGCGTAAGTTCCAGGCCTTTCACTATATTTGAACATAAAGGCGCTGTCGTAACCCACCTCTTGCATGAGCGAGAGGCTTTGCTGGTGATCCTCCTCAGTTTCACCACTATAACCGACAAAGATATCTGTCGTGATGGCACAATCAGGAAGGATGCGACGGATGGCTGAAACGCGATCCAAGTACCATTCCCTAGTGTATTTGCGGTTCATGAGCTTCAGAATGCGGTCACTTCCGCTTTGAACAGGCAAATGTATGTGGTGGCAAAGGTTCGGCTCTTCTGCAATAACCTGAAGCGTTTCGTCGCTCATATCCTTTGGGTGGGATGTGGTGAAACGCACTCTCATCTGTGGAACTTCCTGAGCTACAAGGCGTAAGAGCTCTGGGAAAGTCGTTCCTTCGCTCAGATAGGAGTTCACATTCTGCCCCAGCAAGGTGACTTCTTTGTAACCCCGATCTCGCAAGTCGCGACATTCACGCAGGATGCTTTCCACATCCCGACTGCGTTCACGACCTCTCGTATAGGGCACGATGCAATAGTGGCAGAAGTTGTTGCAGCCTCGCATAATGCTGACGAAACCGCTGATGTGTGGTCCGCAGATTCGCTGAGGCACGATGTCGCGATAAGTCTCTGTGGTTGAGAGCTCTACGTTGATTGCTTTGTGTCCGCATTCGGCTTGGGCAATCAGGTCTGGCAAAGTGAGATAAGCGTCAGGACCTGCTACGAGATCGGCATGATGAGCCTCGATGAGTTCGTCGCGAACCCTTTCTGCCATGCAGCCAAGCACGCCGACGATGATCCGTCTGCCCTGTTTCTTCTGCAAACTATGGTAGTAGTCGAGACGAGAGAGAATCTTCTGCTCGGCATTGTCACGCACAGAGCAGGTGTTCAGGAACACGGCATCAGCCTCGTCCTGACTCTCTGTAATCTCGTATCCGGCCATGCCCATCACGCTGGCAACGACTTCGCTGTCGGCCACATTCATCTGGCATCCGTATGTTTCTATGAGTAGTTTTTTCATCTTCGTTCAGCTTGAGCATTAGCTCAAGAATGGTGTATACTCCCCCATTTTCGCGGCAAAGATAATACATTTTTGCGAAAAACGCGATTTTTAGCGAATAAAATGTGGCTTTTCGACTGCCTTTATAATTAAATAATGTGAAAGTCGACATTCGAAACACGCAAAAAAGTCGGAAAACGAGGTTAAGCCAATTGGAAGGCGAGGTTAGGCTTGTTGAAAAACGTCCCTAACCAAGTTGGAAAAGATCACGTGTGACAATGGCAAACATCTAGTGTGACGTTTGCATTTTACTAGTGTTAAGTTTGACTTTTACTAGTGTTAAGTTTGACTTTTACTAGTGTTAAGTTTGAGAACTTGACTGGGGACGTTTGAAAAGCAAGTGCGCGACCCTTTATTCAAGAGCCGCACACCTTATCTCGAAAGCCGTTCCAGAAAAGAACTACAAACCTATACCAAGTGTCCGATTATCTGTTCGCGAGCACCAGGAAGATAGTCGATAACTGGAATCTCAATCATCGTGTAGGCTCCAGGTTGCTGCTTCATCGTGGCTCTGGCTGCATTCACGAGAACCTGAGCAGTCAGAGCCGGATTGTTGATCTTCATGTTGAACTCGAAAAGTTGGTTGTGAGTCTGACCGCTAACGCCCTTGCGAACAAGGTTCACACCATGCCCAACATCGTTCAGGGCATCAACACTTTCCACTTGGAAAACGTGTGTCTCATCGTTTGCAAAATAGGGATCAGCCTTGATGGCCTTCGTCACTTCGTCCAATTTCGCACCCTCTTCCAACTCGACATAAACCATACGTCGGTGGATGCCTTCACCAACAGGAATCGTCATGGAAAGCGCATCCTTCACCCCAGCCTTGCTGCGGACACAAACACTGTGTCCCATACTACGACCAGGACCGAAGTTAGTGTAAGTCAACCCCTTAGGTGCCAGACTCTCCATCAAAGTCCTGACAATACTGTCGCTACCCGGATCCCATCCAGCAGAAATGATGCTTACGGCATTATGTTGCTTTGCAGCAGCAGAAAGGCTTCGACGAAGGTCAAGAATGGAAGTGTGAATGTCGAAACTGTCTACAGTATTGATGCCCAAAGCAAGACACTTCAAGGCATGCTCTTCGACGGAACGAGTCGGAGTAGCCAAAATGGCGACATCCACTTTACCCAGCTCCGTTATGTCTTTAACAACTTTATAATCAGCCAGTTCAGCAGGCTTATCTGCTGCCCCATTACGGCGAACGATACCTGCAATCTCCATATCAGGAGCCGCTTGCAAGGCCTGAACTGTGTACTTTCCAATGTTTCCGTATCCGACAACGGCAATTCTCAACTTCTCCATACTAATGAACTTTTAGTTACTTTTATCCTGTTTTCGACGACAAAGGTATAGCTTTTTACCATAACAACAAACAAAATGCTCGCTTTTTATTGCAAAAAGGATAAGAATGTATAGCAAGCGCCATCTTTCCCAACATTCGTGCTCACCAAGAGACTAAACTTCAACACATAAACGTTCAACTTGAAAAGCCTCGTTATACCATATATATTTTTAGTGTAAATCACGTAACTTTTACCATCTTTCAACACACTTCCTTCTTCCATGCCCAGAAAATCAAAAAGTTTTCCAACAGAAACAACACACTTTCAGGCAGAAATATCCTTTTTGGAAAACTTTCTGTTTGACCAAGTATAGTCATGTCGTTATATATCAACAACTTAACTTTTTGTTTTGGAAAACTTTTATTTTTTTTTGAACTTTTTCTTGTTTTGTTTTGGTCAACTCGAAAAAAAATTCTACCTTTGTAGTCGTTTTCCACAAGGATGTATTGCAGACTTAAAATTAACACACTATAACATCATGATCGTAATCAAAAGAGACGGCTCACAGGAAGAGTTTAACAGAGCCAAAATCAAGAATGCCCTCATGGGGGCACTACAGTCAGTAAACAAGCTTGATGAGGAGAAAATCAGAAGCGTGGCT
>JAGCFN010000208.1 GCA_017650085.1 Bacteroidaceae bacterium
TCCTCTTTATGATGGTGAGGTCGATGTTGCCGCTCTTGTCAGGGAAAATCACGTCTGAGGTCAGGACCTTATTATTGTTGCCATTATAGCCTCCATTGCCTATTCCAGAGCCTGACATCACCATTTCCTCGCGCCAACAGTTCTCGCCAGTCAGGTCGAAATCGGCAGCTCTGGTATCAGTTGCAGTTCGTGAGCCGAAGAGATAAAAGCGGTAACCTTTGCTCAGGTCGAGTCCTTTGAAGTGGATGACGCCATAGTCTTGGCCGCCTTCCAGAAAGATATAGTCCTGGGTTGCACTCTCGATGGCGAGGTCGCCAAGCAAGGTTCTGGAGGGACTCTGCAAGCCGCCATTCGTATAGCCATTCGTCGAGAAACGGGATGAGAGCTGCAGAGTGCAATCAGTCGTCGTGTTGCTCGAGGTGACAAGGCTAATCGTTTGCGGATAGGCTTTGTCTGGTGCTCCTGTCCCTTTGCCGAAGATATTGTTCCAATAGTGTCCGTTCGCATCGGCTCCGACAGTCTTGTAGCCCTGGCCCGACACATTGTTCTGACCGAAGTCAACGTAGAAAGTGCGCTCCACCGTTTGTGACTCGGCATTCATTATGCTTGCGAAGAGTGCAAGCAGAAGCAATGTCTGTTTTGCTTTCATTGTTTTGTATGGGTTGTATCCTGTTATTATTCGCTGCAAAGATAATACTATTTTTTTATATATGCAAGCAATCGCAAAAAAACTACCTTAGGGAAGTCGGCAAAGTTAACGTGCTAAGATGACAAAGTTAGCGTGCCAAGTTTGCCAACTTAACACGCCAACTTTTCATTTTAACTACGCTATGTTTTCAGACTTACTTAACCTTGAACTTCTCGCCAGCAGTATTCGACTGGAATTCAGGCGCATAAAGGCAGGTCAGACGGGCTGGAGGAAGCAGGAAGTTGCCGTTTCGACTGACGAGCCAATCCTCTTCGATGACATAGGTTCCTCTTGGCAGACGGTCCATGAAGTACTCCGTGCTTGCGTCATGCATGGCCTGATAATAGCCGATTCCGCTTTGCCAACGATAGCCCGAAAGCTGCTGGGCTGGCTCTGTTGCAGAAGGACGAGGAGCTTTCAAGCAGACATATTCATAGTCTTTGTCTGCAGTAATCGTGTAACGGATATGGACTCTGTCGCCAGTCTTCAACTTTCCATTCGAAGCCTCAACCTCTCTGCGAATGGTCATACCTTCGCGATGATTCTCCACCTCAGCAGCAGGAAGCTGGTATTGAGCAAAGACAGAACCCCAAGCAAGGCCTGCTCCTTCAGTCTTTTGCTCGATGTGAAGTTCCTTTGGCTTCGAGATGGATTCGATACGTTCGCGAACATAACCTGTGAAAGGCTTAGGCGGCTCGAGCTTTTTCACTTGGTTGTTGTAAGAGACTTGGCCGCTAAAAGTTCCCCCTTCACTATGGATTCCGCTCTGCATCAAAGCATAGATGGCATCTGCAGACTGTTTCGGCTGCTCCCATTCCTGAGTCCGTTTCTGCTGGATAAGCCATTCTGCCATCTTGGCGAGCAAGTCCGTCTCTTTCGGTTCGACAGTCTGAACGGCTTCCATCAGATTGACATGAGTCTCGACTTTCCTGTCAATACTCGTGAAAGTACCACTCGGATAAGCCAGATACATGCCGTCATTATGGCTGAGCAACTCATGGATGCGAGGCATCAAAGCCTGTGCCTTCTTCTCCTCTCCTGCCCTCTTCAGCACGATTGCGGCAAGTGCCCGAGGTTCTCTGTCGAGGTCCTCGGCCTGCTTCTTCAAGAGAGAAAGCAGATATTTGGCATCTTCGTTGGCTCTTTCCTTATACATTATATATATATAAAGGTAGCGAAGTTCGGAGAGGGACAAGGTCGGATTCTTCTCTTTACGCAAGGCTTCGACCTCTTTATGCATTTCCTTTTCGAGGTAAGACATCGCTTTGTCGAGGATTTGACCTTCAGGAATCGACCAATCACCCTTGATTGCTCCAAGCCTTACCAACAATGTGGCGACTTGCGAAGTCATCCAAACGCTGCCATTCATGCCTGGGAACCAACCGAAAGATCCGTCCTGGTTTTGCCTTGCAGAAAGGGCCGAGAGCATCGTCATCCTGCGTTGTTCCTGATCCATCTCAGCGAAGAGCGAAGCCAAACGCTGTCGGCTTGCCTTTTGTTGCTGGGCTTCGAGCATCCAAGGCGTTTCGTTGAGAAGGATGTCGGCGAGTTGCTGGTTCTTTACAAGCGGACTCTCCAAAGACTTGGAATTCTCCTCGTTTGCCCATGCATCGATTGCTTGGCGAACATTCGGGTACTTGTGGGCGATATGATAGGCAACGCTGCCGCCATAATAAGCCGTTGCAACCGAGAGAACATCGCTGTGAACGGGAGCCGTCAACGAAGGCAAAGCCTGCATAGCAAGGTAAATAGGTTCGGCAACATGCTCAATTGTCAAGGTCTTGTTCCTTGCTTTCGGATTGCCATTTGCGAAGAGTCCTTCGAGGTTGAGTGTCATTGTCGTATCACCTCGAAGCAGATAAGTTCGCGTCTCAGTCACGTTTTGCATATCGGACAGGACTGGCAAGTAACGCACTTCGCCATCGCTGCTGCCCTTCCCTTTCGCAATCCATTGAACGGCGAGAACAGGGTGGTCGAGGGTTGCAATAAGAGGCATATGATAAACGGCCTCTTTGCCTGGTTCAAGGTCGAACTTCACCTTCATTCGCTTGACGCCCCAATTGTCCTCAGCACAATAGACATCGAGGATGGCTTCGCCTTTCTGTCGCTTATCCGAAGCATTTCGAATGCTTGCCGTCAATGTGGCTTCATCACCATTACGCAAGAATCTTGGCAACGTCAACTCTGCCATCAATTCCTTCTTCGCCACGATGGTTTCTTGCCATTCTGCAGTCATCATGTCCTTTGTATGAGCCAAACCATGCAAATGCCAAGAAGTAAGACCTTCTGGAAGGGTAAACTCGATCGAGGTCTGACCCTTACTGTCTGTTCTCAATTGCGGATAGAAGAAGGCAAGCTCGGAAAGGTTGGAGCGAACATAGGCCGTTTCTTCACTCTCTCCCATCTCTTCATCTTCTTCATTATATGCAGAAGTGCCACGAAGACGCATCGTTGTCTTGCCCAAGGCTGCTGAGTTCTGGACAATATCCAGCCCGGCAATCTGACCGTTGAGGGCTTCATCGACGGACTCAAACTCGAGCCCCTCCACATCTTTCATATTGAATTTCAGGACAGCTCCAGCATACTCGCGAGCCGGCACAGCTAACGTATTAAACACCTTTTCTTCTAACCTATTCGCTCCCAAACGCATTTTCTTGCCACCTCTTGTCATAGGCGCACCAGAGAAGTACTCCTCGTTCCACCTCGCAAAGTCATAACCTTCGTAAGGCAAAAGGTACAAAGGCAAGTTGAGTGCGGCATAATACCACCTCCCATACCAATCGTAAGCCTTCACTTGAAGCGACACATTGCGGTTGCATCCACGATAAATGCCCATATACATATTGTAAGGATACAGCGCGTCGAGCGAAGCATCGTACATCCCCACCATCACATTTGCCGAGGCTGGCTTGCCATCAGGTTGCGTCAAAGTCAGTTTCCAACGCTCTTTCTGACCTGGTTGCAACTGGTCGCGGAAAGTGTCCCAATGCATCGTAAGCTTCGTATCGGGCTGTTCCAGACTGAAATCTATTGCTTCTTGCCGCATCTCGCCTTCGTTCATGAGCATCAACGTGACTGCGAGATGGTGGCGGAATCGCTCTTCGTAAGGTATCTCGAACATCGTCGCCTCATCGGAAAGATGGAGAATCGTGTCGCGCACTATGCCGTTCTCTCCTGTCATGATGCAATAGATCCAAGCATTGGGAAGAGTCGTCCCGACTTGAAAACGGGCTGGCTTCTCTGCCGACATCACATTGCTTGGTGTATAAAGCCAAAGGTCATGCTTGCCAAGAAGACGCTTGTCGGTAATGGAGAAGATGGTGAAGCTGGCTTTGAACGAAGCCGTATCGCCCTTCACTTCGGCTTTCGCGACAAGGTCGTATTTGCCGGAAGGCAAGGTACGGAGCACATCGGAAATGGTGTCCTTATTGGCTGGCAAGAAGAAGTTCTTCACTTCCTTGCCATCTTGTGTGAGCATGCAAAGCACATCGCCATCGACTGGTTTGTCGTTGCTCGAATAGAGGTCAAAGCGCCACGGCTTGAGTGACTCGCGGTTCTGCTGCTCTGGGATGTCGCCTCTCATTCGAAGCGGCGTGCTGCAAAGCGGAACACGAATGCTGCCCTGCCGCGTCTCACCTTCCATGCTGAGCACATCGACGTTGAGTTGCAGCGTCTGTCCCAATCGCAACTGCTCTTCTGTGAGTTCTTTCGAGACTGGAATACGAACGCTGAACTTGCCCTCTTCATCGGTGTAGAGCGTGTCGATGTTGTGCTGTTCGCTTGGACTGATGCGCCTCCACCACCAACTTTGCTGCCATTGATAAGAACCTATAACTCGAGCATTTGCAACGGGCCACTGACTATAAGTCAAAGCCTTGCCAGTCAAGGTGATGCTATCAACTGGAAGCGTGATGGCTGGAGCCTCATCCATCTCAACTTGGAAGGTTGGACGACGATACTCTTCGACACGGAAACTATGCCAATTATCGCCAACACGAAGGCTGTAATGCCCTGGCAAACCCGATTCCGGCAATTGCAAGCTGTCCTGCAAAGTGCCGAACTCGTCGGTCTTCAAGGTGTGCTTCACAACCTCCTGACCATTTGCGTCTAACAAGGTAAGGTCAAACTCTGCCCCAGCCTCTGCCTTTGGTGCTTGGTCGTGACTTTGGGTATAAGCAATGCCGCCAACATAGACCGTCTGTCCTGGACGATAGATGCTGCGGTCGGTATAGATACTGAGATGGTGGACAAGTTTGTCGTCGTTGTCGTAATAAGCACGCCAGCCTAGACTTTCCTTATCGAAAGCGTTGTCCTCGCCTTTCGAGAGCTCGACATAGATATTGTTCCGCTTGCCTTTGTAAGCAATCTCGGCAATGCCGCGCTCGTCGGTCAACTTCTCTTCGAGCAAAGTGTATGTTTGCCTTTCTCTTTGGTAGAAGCCGACCTTCACGCCTTGCTGCGGTTCGCCCGTCATAGCATCCGTCACCATCACACGCTCTTTATTGTCGGGCAAAGCAACGGACATGAAGGTGAGGGCCGACACATCGAACTGGCAAACCTGAGGTTCGTACTTCTCCACCTTTTCTTTCGAAGTGCCATCCAAGATAAAGGCATAGCATCCGAAACCAGGAGAGTGCCACTTCAAGGTGTCTTTCTTTGTTTCGAGGGCTTCCACGCCTTGCATCGGGATGGACAAAGTCTCGACGAGAGTGCCGGCATGTTTCACTTGCTCAGCCTTCGTGCCGTCCTTTTCCTCATCGCTGAACTCGAAGCCTTTTGGCAAACGATAAACGGCGAGGCTGCCCGACTCCATGTTCTTGATTTGGAGGGGGATGTCGTAGTCCTTGTCGGGATAGACCATTTCGTGGAACCTTGCCGAAAGCTTTGGATAACGAAGTTCGGCAATGCGGTTCCGCAACTCGTTTGCTTGCCGACAATTGGGATAGCGCTTCAAAGCTGCATTCAGCAGGTCTTCCCTTTCCTGATTTGTCTTGTCGAGCAACCCGGCCTGCAACATATAGACCTCGGTACAAGCATCCAAGTCGGCATACTCGTCGCGAAGCCTCGTCAGTAGTTCTTCCTTATCCTGCCCACCTTTTTCTTCCAGAGAATCCAGCCTGAGCATCAAAGTCGCTTCTCTCAGTCCATGCCTGCGATAGACATTGATGATGTCCTCATAGCGTGGCACGCGCTGGTTTCGCCTTTCCTGTTCTGTCAAGTCGCTCAAACAAGCCTGCCAAACGAGATGGAGCACATCGCCTCCAAAGATGCCATCGTCCTTGCCCTGCTCTGTCAGAGGCTTTGTATCGGGCAGTTTGACGGCATGAAGCGCCTCTACATCCTGAAGAGCCTGACTGTAGAGCTGGGCTGAATGACGACGATATTCTTCGTGCGTCCACTCCTGAATACTGTCGGGATGGCTCTTCGTCTTGCTGTCAAAGCCCTGCGAACGCCAAGAATTACCGATGAGGAGATGTGCCATTGCAGCACGATAAATGGCCTGTGCCGTTGCATCTTTCTCGCTCAGCATCTCCGTCTTGAGTTCTCGCCAATCGTAGAAGAAGCTATCGGGTGTGATGTCTTCGCGCTTCTGATTCTCTTTCAGGACGGAAGCCAACCTTTGAGCCGCTCTCTGACTGGCCTTGCTTCGCTGCTTGTCGCTTTGCAGCACGCCTTGCCAAACGGCTCGTTGCAGGTCACCCTGCTCGTTGTCGTCGGCATATTCCCAATACATCGCGCCTCGCAAGCCTTGCTCCTTGATGTAGGCACACTTCATGGCAATCGACCTCGGACTCTCAAAGCCGATGACCAACTCCCCGTCCTCATCAACGAGGAACGATGCCTTCGATGTGTTGCTCCACACCTCTGTCTCGAAGTGTTTGTCGCGGTCGCGATACTTCATATACACGCCGCTCTTACCTCTTCCGTAGAAAGGCATGCCCAGCACTATCTTCTCGTCTGGTACTCCTGCTTTGCGATGCGCTTCCACAGCATCCGAAGCACAAAGCCAGCCCACTATCTTCGAGCGGTAGAGTGCGGAGTGATGCTTGGGTGCGTTGCCCATATCGTAGGCCATGACATTGACCATATTGAGATACTGCACGCAACTCTTGAAGTCGATGAACTGTGCGCTGCCCACGCTTGCCAGAGTGAGCCAGAGCTTCTTGCCCAGAGCCTCTCTGAGGTCGCGCATCAGCAGAGTGAAGTTCTCCGTATCGTTTGGCGAAGCGCTGATGCCGGCACTGTTCTGAGTGGGATATTCCCAGTCGATGTCTATGCCGTCTAGGCCCAACTCATTGCAGACTCTGCGACAATCCTTGGCAAAGGCCTTGCGGTTCTCTTCGCTTGCCGCCATCTCGCTGAATCGGCCGCTACCCCACCCTCCTACACTTAGCATGACAAGAAGTTTGGGATTCTGCTTCTTCAGACTGACAATGTCGCGAAGCCGTTGTTCGTTGTCGATGCGGACACCATTGAACTGGTCATTCACATGTCCAAACGCATAGTTGATGTGCGTCATCACCGTCGGATCGGGCATCACCCTTGTCCACGACGTCACATACGCCACCACTACCGGTTCTATCTTTTTGGCCTGCCCCAAGCAAGCACAGAGCGACAAGAGTGACAAGAGAACTTTCCTCATTAATCTATGAACTATGGACTATGAATTATGGACTATAAACTAAATCGCTTCCAGCAGTGCTTTCAGGAACGGCCAGAACTTCGCTACCGACGAGATGGAGCAGCGTTCGTCTGGAGTGTGGGGGCTGCGGAGTGTGGGACCGAAGCTGACGAGGTCCATGTTGGGATAGACGCCGCCGATGATGCTGCACTCCAAGCCGGCATGACAAACCTCCACCTTGGCCTCTTCGTCGAAGATGTTGCGGTAAACCTCCACCATCTTGGCCACGATAGGGCTGTCGAAGTTGGGTTGCCAAGCTCCATAGTTGCCGCCGTATTCCACCTTCATGCCTGCCATTGAGAAGCAGCTCTCCTGCATCTCCTGGATGTACTCCATCATCGTCTCGTTGCTCGAGCGGGCAAGGATCAGGATGCTGGCCTCGCCGCCACCGATGGTGACGATGCCAAGGTTCGAGCTCGTCTCCACAACGGAGGGAATGCTGGGGATGTATCTCAATACGCCGTCGTGACAAGCCATCAAGGCGTCCACCAAGTTGTCCTGAATCTCTTCGGGAATGCGTCCTGTCGGCATCTCAGTCTCTTCAACAGTCAGGGCGATACCCTCTTCCACACCGTGAAGTTCGTCGGTGAAGACTTGCTGGCAGTATTGGGCCAAGTCGCGCAGGTCGTCCAGATTCTCTTTGGGGATGGAGAGCACTACGGTAGCGGTGCGTGGGATGGCGTTGCGCATGTTGCCGCCTTGCCAAGAACAGAGGCGGGCTTCGTCATCAGCGATGGCTTGGCGTACAAAGCGTGCCATCAGTTTGTTGGCATTGCCGCGGCCTTCGTTGATTTCCAAGCCGCTATGACCGCCTCGCAGTCCTTTCAGCAGCACCTTCACGGCGATGTCGCCCTCTTCCAGAGCCACCTCCTTGTATTGCATGGTAGCGCTGATGTTCACACCACCAGCCGAGCCAATCACAAACTCGCCCATCGTCTCGTTGTCGATGTTGAGGAGGATATCGGCTTTCAGCGTGTCGGCCGAGAGGTTGTTCACGCCGTACATGGTCGATTCCTCGTCGGCCGTGATGAGGGCTTCCAGCGGTCCATGCTTGATGTCCGTACTCTCCATGACGGCCATGATGGCTGCCACACCCATGCCGTCGTCGCTACCCAGCGTCGTACCCTTCGCCTTCACCCAATCACCGTCGATGTAGGTTTCGATGGGGTCGGTCTCGAAGTTATGGTTGCTCTCGTCCACCTTCTGCGGCACCATATCCATGTGGGCCTGCAGCACGGCGCACTTCGCGTTCTCGCGACCCGGAGTGGCTGGTTTGCGCATCACGATGTTGCCAGCGCCATCCTTGAAGGCTTCAATGCCATGCTGCTTCGCCCAGTCGAGCAGGAACTGCTGAATTTTGTCAAGGTGTCCGCTGGGACGGGGAACTTGCGTTAGGAGGTAAAAATTCTTCCAAATAATCTGAGTATCAAGGTCCTTAATTGAATTAGCCATATCTTTTGAGTTTTAGTTATTAGTATTTTGCAAAGCAAATTTACGAAAAAAAAGCGAACTACGGATGACGAATTATGAATTATTTAAAGCTTTTCTTATAACTTAACATTACCAGAGCAAAATCATGGCTGTTTGGAGTGGCCCCCTCTAGTGTGACGATTACGATTGTATAGTGTTACGCTGGCCATCGTAAAGTGTTACGTTTCGCATCGTCGCGTGTGTCATCCGGATTGACACTCGTGTTGGATTTCAAATCCAGCATAAAGGTACGGCAATTTTCGCGCATCACCAAATTTCAACCCTCGAATTGGGCCGATTTTCAGCACGAATTGGAGCAATTTTTGCAACGCCTTGATTTTCAGCTCTGTACAATTAGCGTTACAAGCCGTACAATGAAGCCTCGTCTCGCCCGTTATCTCCAAGCGCTGAAGTTCGTTATCTTGCTGCGGAAGTCACCTGTTTCCTGCAGGGGGAAGACGAGGGTGCGCATGATTTTGTAGGTGCTCTTCTTGTTGTCGGTGCGATGGCCTGTGCCGGGCTTGAGGTTTTCCACGAGCCGTCCGTCAGCATAGAGGCTGATACCCTTGTTGTCGCCCTTCAGTTGGATGGTCTCGCGCTTGCCTGGCTTGCCTTTGTACTTGAAGGTGAAGAGATAGCCGTCGCGGCTGAAGCCGAGCATCCCCTGGATGGGGTCGGAGAGGTAGAAGGTGCTGCGCTCGCTGGTGCAAAGCACCGTTCCTGGTTTTTCCTGTGCCCAGTCAATGGTGAACTCAACGGTGTAGGGATAGCCAATCTGATGGATGTTGAACAGCGAACCCTTCGGGTTGAAGATAGTGGTATTAGGCTTCAAGTCAATGTGATTAACCATGCTCTTGCGGCCTATCTCGTCTGTGAGAGGTCCGTCGCTGAGCATGCTTGCAAAACTTGTCCACTCGGCAAAGGCCACATCTGAAGTGTCGCGAAGGGCGTTCCAGCATTTCTCGCTGACGATTTGCATGCCAGGAAGGATGCGGTCGTGGCTGTCGCCAACGGAGATGCCGTTCTTGATGAAGTCGTTCCAAAGGGCGAACATGCCGCCGTCGATGAGCGGGTCTTGGTGTTCGAAGCGCTTGTTGCGGATGAGCGGGGGAGTCCAGTTCTTGAAGAGCCAGCGGGTGTTGAGGTAGTCGTTGTAGTAACCTGCTGCGGGCACGATGTAGATGAAGGCATCGGGGATGGAAATCATGTGGAAGCCCTGCTTGTGCATCTCTTCGGGATCAGCGTAGCCGTTGTACCAAAGGCTCATCAGCACACCGTCGGAAGGCACGGGTGTCACACCTTTCGCATGGGTCAGACTGCCCCAGAAGACGGGCTGCTTGCCATACTTCTTGACCTCACTGCAGAGGTGCACGATGAGTTCGCGGAAACGCTCGCAGATGGCAGAGTCCTTGTTGCTGTACTCGTCCGTGCCGATATGGAAGCGGGGGCAAGGGAAGACGGGGTCCGGGCCACCAAGATACTCGGCATAGAGGCTGTCGAGGAAGGGAATGAGCTCAGGGTTCTCGAGGTCGAGGTGCGCGTCGTCGTACTTCTTGGCAGCCAGCGAAGGACGGTAGTGCGTGAAGGCCAGGCTGTGAGCCGGCACATCGAACTCGGGGATAATCTCCACGCCCATCTTCTCGGCATAGCGGATGAGGTCGCGCATCTCCTGCTTCGAATAGCTGCCGTCGATGGCGGTAAGGCCAGGGAAGTAGTCGCTCTCCATGCGGAATGCGGCGTATGTGTCGTCCCAACTGTTCTCGAATTGGTCATTGAATCCATTGTCGTTGAGGTGCAGCTGCAGCGTGTTCATCTTGTAGTACGACATCACATTGACGAGCGAATAGAGGTAGCTCAAGGGATAGAACTTGCGTCCCGCGTCAATCATGAAGCCGCGAATGGCGTAGTCGGGCTTGTCGGTGATGATGAGGCAGGGGAACGTCCCCTTTGTAATCACGCCGGCATCGTTCTTCGCGAAATGCGTGTCCTTCATCTGGAGCAACGTCTGTGCTCCCCACAAAACACCTTGAGGTGTGGTGGCTTGAACAGAGATGCCTTTCGGACTGATTGTCAGGCGATAGCCCTCGTTGCCAAGCTTCTTGTCGGGTTTGATGGAGAGGAAGATGGAAGAGCTTGTGCCTTTCTTCTGCAAAGAGGCTGGGACATTCCATGCTTTTCCCAAGTACTCTGCTACAAATTGCAGCGAAGCATCGTTGTATGTGACATTCGTGATGCTCGACACCTCGATGGTGCCTTCTGTTTGTCTCACCTCTTGCGCAGTTGGAATGCAGAGAGGCTGGGCGAACAAGTGTCCTGCTAAAAAGACAAGTGTCAACGATAAAAGATGTTTTTTCATTGTAATTATAGTTATGATGTTGATTTTGATTTCTTTCCACATATAGTTTGCAGTTTGCAGTAATTGCATGGACTGGCATAAGGACTATCGTTGGTCGTGCAAGTGAAAGGCTTTTCGGGGTTGAAGATGTCGGCAATGATGTTCTGCAAGCTTTCCTTGAAAGTCTCGGCATGTTGGTTGGCGAAGTCATCGACCACATTCTCGTCGATTTTCAGCGAAGGGTCGTAGTCGGGATTGGATGCCTTAATCGGGAAGAAAAGGACAGGCTGAATGGGAAGATTCGACTCTTTCTTCTCTATCTCGGCAAGGGTATAGAGGAAGATTTGAAAGATATAACTGTCCTTTATCTTGTATGAACCTGTCTTGTAGTCAACGATGCGCAGCTTATCATTCATTACATCGATACGGTCAACACGGCCACCTGCTCGTACACGAATGCCATCGACTTCAACCTCTATCGTCCTGTCTTTCTCTGCCCCGATGATTCGGAAAGGCGTATGGCGGGCATCGAAGCGGATGAGTTCCTGCAGGTAACGAAGCAAGACATCATGAGCTATGAGAGTCGTTCCCTTGTAGGGGTTGTCGATTGTCTTGCTGAAACGTTTCCGAATCTCGGGCATTCGGTCGAAGTCGTCTGTCGGGTGGAACCAGCAAACATCGAAGACGGTATGAAGCATCCGTTCGAGTTCTTTAGGCTCGCGAAGCATGTCGGTCGTGATGGTGTCGGTGTCATAGCGCTCTTGTAGACGCTCGTAGAAGAACTCGGCTGTATCGTGGAAGATGGTGCCGATAATGTTTGCCGAGATGCCTTCCTCCGGGTCATCTTCGCGACGAATGCGAAGGACATTGTTCAGGTAGAACTGCATCGGGCAAGCCAGATAGGTGTTGATGGCCGACGGACTTAGTGTTAAGCCTTCGCCTTTAGGCTGGTTCAAGTCGTAACGCAGCAGTAGTCGTTCCATAACGTCACCTGTTTTCTCGACCACCAAAGGTTTTGTCGGTTTCGGTTCATGCTCGCTCCGCAGCCAAAGTGTCTTGATGGGAATGTCCGTCTCGGCAAGCATTTGTCGAAGGAAACGCGACATTTCATGCTGGACGCCCTCGTTCGTGCTCTCGTTATAGACGCAGGTCAAGTGCTCGCAACGCTGAACAAGTCGATAGAAGTAGTAGGCATAAACGGCGATTCTGTGCTTTTGAGTCGTCATTCCGAACGCTTCGCGAAGGCTCTCGGGAATGAACGAATTGGCGTGCGTGCTTCGCGGCAGATTGCCTTCTTCAACGGAGAGGAGGAGCATGTGTTCGAAGTCGAGGCATCGCGTCTCGAGCATTCCCATCAACTGCAGTCCTTTATCGGGTTCGCTATGGAACGGAATCTTTGTGCCCGTCATCATTTGACGGAGGAGGCGTCGAAGGGTTCCTGGAAGAATGACGAGCGGATTCTCTTTGTCTTGAGTAAGGTCTTTCAGCATGCAAAGCATTTTGTCGATGCGGAAGACGGTCTCGCTATAGAGTTGCTCGAAGAGGTTCGGCTCCTCGATTTGGGCATAATGAAGGGCAATCTGGCGAAGCAGGGAAAGCAGATAATCAAGCAGTCTCGTCGTATCTTCGCCTTGATAAGTGAAGCATTCCTCTTCCTGAAGAAGTTCGAAGAGCGGCTGTCTCCGCAAAGTTTGCTCGAATGGATAACGGAATCGAGCACGCTCTTTGTCGTAACCCTCCAGCTGAAGTTTGAGCAAAGACATGATGATGCCGTAAATCGGAGTGTCTGCAATCGGGAATCCCATCGTTACATTTACCTCGTTTGCCGACTCTGGAATGGCATGAAGAACGGGTTGCATCAGGGCTTCGTTGCAGAGAATGATGGCCTTCTGACGAGCTTCGTTTGTGGTATTGAGCCAAGTGTTGCTATATCGAGCCGCAGCATTATCTGTAGTGCAGGCAATGAAGGTGACGTCCTTGAGGTGAGAGAAGTTGTCGAACTCCTCGATATCGCCGATTGCATTCGGAAAGTCGCGAAGATTCATCTTCATGAAATAGCCGGCCTCATACTCGTTCTTCGGGTCGCAATAGTAGATGTCGTAATCCCAATAGAAACGTGCTTTGCCCTCCCGTTGGATGAGGCTCATCATCGAATGTTCTACGTTATTCAGTACATTGAAGCCCGCAAAGACGATGGTTCGCTTGCCTTCAAGAAGTTTTTGAATGAGCGTTTCGTCCGTTTGCATCTGTTCTGTGACATAACGGAAAAGCGCGCCTTCCCAAAGTTTGCCTTCCGCAAGAAGCTTTTCATGCAGTTTTGTATAAATCTCGAACATGTGGCTCCAAGTCTGCAGGAACTTTTCCTGAAGCTTTGTGCTGCTTTCCAGAGAGAAACTTCCGAAGAAGCGTCTTAGTGTATCGCGTTGATTATCATCGAGATAGTCGAGGTTCTTGAGGCGTTCCTGGTCGGCTATGTTGGTAAAGACGGCTTCTGCATTTGCAAGATGCTTGTCGATATCGTCGAAGTCAGCCATCAGAACTTCACCCCAACTCCAAAACTCGTCGAGCGACTCAGTATAGTCCGTTCCGAGCATTTCCTGCATGACTTTGTGGAGTTGGCAGATGCATTCCAGCGGCTCGGCTATCTGTATTGATGTGAGACTCTGGAAAAGGTCGCCCATCATGCAGTAGTTGGGAGCCCACACAGGCTTTTCACTCAGCAGAGCAAGCTCACGATTGAGGAACATTCCAGCTCGTTTTCCTGGGAAGACGACAGTCACATCTCGCATATCATTCGAGAAGTGCGAGAGCATATCGGCTGCTATGAGGTTGAGAAAAGTCTTCATTTCGTGCACTTATGGAATGTTCTTAACTGGGACGGCCCCTTTTCCCATGATGTACCAGATGTAGCCTTTCACTTCTTGTTCAGGGTACATTCGGCTCATGAGACTCATGTAATCCTTTACCTGATCGTAGTAATGTCGGCTTGGATGCCCGAACTTATAGTCGATGACGGTAATGACGTTGTCCCTCATCACGACTCTGTCTGGGCGAAGGATGCAGGGCTGTCCCGTCTCTTTATCTATGCTGGCGATACTACATTCATTATATATTGTGTTCTCCGACTTGAACCAAGAGGCGATGAGAGGTTCTTGGAAGCCTTCCTTGATGCGTTTTGTGATTGCTTCCCAATCGTCGCCTTCGCCGATGAGGTTTTCCTGTCGGGCCTGCAAGAGCACTTCCTCGAGTTGACTCACATCGCTGACTCGACTCAGGACTTCATGCATGCGTTTGCCTATCTCTCGCTGAGAGATTTTGAGTGGCTGAACATCTTGACCGTCTTCCTCTTCCTTGAGTTGTTCCAAATAGTCTTGCGACTGGTTGCTTTGCAGGAAGTAGAGCATCGGATTCCTTGTGATGACCTTCACATCGACTGCATCTTTCATCCGATGTTCAAGGGAGAGGCGGTTCTCCTTCTCATCCTCTTCTTTGACCTCAGTAAAGGGACTTCCCACTTCAAAGGTAAAGCAATCGGCATCTTTGTCGTTGTTGTCGTTCTTCAACGAATCGTAAATGAGGCGCCCTGCAGTATTTGCCTCCCTCTTTCCCCAAACATATAGATTGGCTTTGGGACGAGTGAAAGCCACATAAAGAGTGTTGAGCGCATCCACTCGTCTTTCCAGATGCTCCTCCTCATAAGCTGGAGCAAAGAAGGATGTCCTCACATCTTTCGGGTAGATGGATATGGGAAGAGCCCCAAGTTCGTTGTAGGGCTTTGTGTCTGTCTCACACCAAAGAACATCTTTTCTTTGGTCTTCCTCTATTTTCCAATCGCTGAAAGGCAGGAAGACTGTGTGGAATTCCAATCCTTTCGCTTTGTGAATGGTGAGAATGCGAATGCCTGCAGCAGAAGAACTGGGAACGGCTTTCTTCCGTAGTTTCTCGTCCCAAGCAGTCAGGAAGGTCTGTATGTCGGATGCCCCAGCACTTCGAAGGTGGTTCTGCAACTCGTCGAAGAAGGTAAGCACATAAATGTCTTCGCCTTGAATGTTACCCAAAGAAAAGATGCGCCAAAGCCTTTCTGCAAGGAGATAGAGCGGTAGCTGCAACAATTCGTCTCGATTCTCTGTAAATTCTTTCGGCAGAACCTCGTTCGCTTTCTGCAGGGCGACATCTTGGATGGTTGTTTCCTCTTGCCCGAGAACATCTTTAAGATAGTGGAGCATCAAGTATTTCTCGGAGATTCCGTCTGCATGCTTTTTGTCGATAAGCATTCTCAAGGCCGCCACAATCATTTGTACGCTTATTGAAGCCTCGAGCAGGAAGGCTTCGCCACTAACGAGATGCAGGTCAGGATCATATTGGCTGAAGCCCTCGATGAGCTTCTGTGCTTCATCATTCTTGCGGATAAGAATGGCAATCTGGTTGGGTTCGAGCCCCTTTGCCTGCAGTTCCTTTATCTGCTCCACCATATCGCAAATGGTATTGTCCACATTCTTATCCTTATAAAGCTTGATGCGAACATAGCCTTTTCCGTCAGCCTTCTTGGATTTCTGATGAACGTCTTCGAAGATCTTGTCCAGTTTTATCGGAGCATCAGGCCTTATTTCATCGAGCTTCTTGGCTGCCAAAGGGAAGAAGTCATTATTGAAATCGACTATTTGTTGGTGGCTGCGATAGTTGATGTTGAGTGGTTGGGGCTTGATATTGAAACGTTGCAGTTCCTTTTCATGCTCGATTCCGTAGAGAATCTTCCAGTCACCATTCCTCCAACGGTATATGCTTTGCTTTATGTCGCCCACCAATAGGCCTTTTCCACCTGAAGCAAGTTTCTCGAAGAGGAGTTTCTTGAAGTTCTCCCATTGCATTCGACTTGTGTCCTGAAACTCGTCGATCATCACATTATTTATATATGTGCCGATCTTTTCGAA
>JAGCFN010000209.1 GCA_017650085.1 Bacteroidaceae bacterium
GCTGAGGCTCGACTCTCTGCTTACTTCCAAGCTGAAGAAGGCAAGGAACTCGAGATTCTTTGGAGAGGCAAGGGTACAGACTTGCTTGGCATAAAGTACGAACAACTCTTCCCTTGGGTGAAGCCTTGCGAGTTGGTTGACGGCAAAGTTGTCGATAAGAGTGCAGAAGCTTTCCGCGTTATTCCTGGCGATTACGTTACGACTGAAGACGGTACTGGTATCGTCCACATCGCTCCCACCTTTGGTGCAGATGATGCCAAGGTGGCGAAGGATGCAGGCATTCCCAGCCTCTTCATCATCGATAAGGCTGGCGATACGCGTCCTATGGTTGACTTCACAGGCAAATACTTCGTGAAGGACGATATGGATGCAGACTTCGTGCAGACTTGCGTGAACGACAGTTATTGGCACCATAGCGGCGACTTCGTCAAGAATGCTTACGACCCGCAGTTCAATCAGGGTGGCAAGTACGACGAGAAGGCCGCTTCGAAGGAGATGGACCTGAATGTGAGGATGTGTATCGAGATGAAGGACGAAGGAACGGCCTTCAAGATTGAGAAGCACATCCACAACTATCCCCATTGCTGGCGTACTGATAAGCCCGTCCTCTACTACCCTCTCGACTCCTGGTTCATCCGTTCCTCGGCGGCTAAAGAGCGCATGATGGAACTCAACAACACCATTCTCTGGAAGCCCGAGAGCACAGGTACAGGACGCTTCGGAAAGTGGCTCGAGAACCTCAACGACTGGAACCTCAGCCGTTCACGTTATTGGGGAACACCACTTCCCATTTGGCGCAACAAGGAGACTCGCGAAGAGATTTGCATCGGTTCTGTCGAGGAACTGTACAACGAGATAGAGAAGGCAGTTGCTGCAGGCGTGATGCCAAGCAATCCTCTCAAGGAAAAAGGCTTTGTGCCAGGTGATATGAGTCAGGAGAACTACGACCGTATCGACCTTCACCGCCCATATGTCGACCAGATTTGGCTCGTCGGCGAGAGTGGCGCAGTATTGAAGCGCGAACTTGACCTCATCGATGTTTGGTTCGACTCAGGCGCTATGCCTTATGCTCAGATACACTACCCCTTCGAGAACAAGGAGTTGCTCGACAAGGGAATTGTCTTCCCTGCAGACTTCATAGCAGAGGGCGTGGACCAGACTCGTGGCTGGTTCTATACTTTGCACGCCATTGCCACGATGGTCTTCGATAGTGTTTCCTACAAGGCAGTCATCAGTAATGGCCTCGTGCTCGACAAGAACGGCATGAAGATGTCGAAGCGTCTGGGCAATGCAGTCGATCCGTTTGGCGCCATCGAGAAGTATGGAAGCGATGCCGTTCGCTGGTACATGATAACGAACAGCGCGCCTTGGGACAACCTGAAGTTCGACGAGGAAGGCGTTCAGGAAGTAAGCCGCACCTTCTTTGGCAAGCTCTTCCAGACCTATTCCTTCCTGACGATGTACGCCAACGTGGATGGTTGGTGCTACGAGGAGCCTGATGTTCCCATGAACGAACGTCCTGAGATGGACCGTTGGATTCTCTCTTGCCTGAACAGCCTCATTCGTGAGGTTGAGCAATGCTACGAGGATTACGAGCCCACAAGGGCAGGCCGACTGATTCAGACCTTTGTAGTCGACAACGTCAGCAACTGGTTCGTGCGTCTTTCGAAGAAGCGCTTCTGGGGTTCTGCCATGAGTCTCGACAAGTTGAGTGCTTATCAGACGCTCTACACCTGCCTTGAGACTGTTGCCCGACTGATGGCTCCCATCGCTCCCTACTATGCCGACCGCCTTTGGAGAGACCTCTGCGAAGCAACTGGCAAGGGCGAGACAAAGAGCGTTCACTTGGCGAAGTTCCCTGTTGCAGATGATGCCAAGATAGACCAGGAGCAGGAACAGAGAATGGCTCTTGCTCAGCAGGTTACGAGCATGATTCTCTCTCTCCGCAAGAAGGAGCAGATTGTCGTGAAGCAGCCTCTGCAGCGCATCGCCATTCCTGCCACAAGTGCTGAGATGCAGCAACGCATCCAAGCCATGCAGCAACTCATCCTCGACGAAGTGAACGTCAAGGAACTCGAGTTCGTGGAGGCTCAGGGAATGCTCGTCAAGCAGGTGAAGTGCAACTTCCGCACAATGGGCAAGAAGTTCGGCAAGTTGATGAAGAGCGTCAATGCAGCAGTCCTGGCCATGAGTCAGGAACAGATTGCAGAGCTCGAAGAGAAAGAGCATCTGCCCCTCACGCTCGACACAGGCGAACAAGTCACTGTTGACCTTGAAGACATCGAAATCTTCAGCCAAGACATTCCAGGATGGAGCGTTGCCAACGAAGGCACGCTGACCGTTGCCCTCGACCTCACAATCACAGAGGACCTGCGCCTCGAAGGTGTTGCCCGCGAACTCATCCGCAGCATCCAAACCCTTCGCAAGGACAGCGGCTTCGACATTACAGACCGCATCAACGTCACCATTCCAGAAAGTGACGACAACCGTACTTGCCTCAGCAAGTTCAGCAACTACATAGCATCACAGGTTCTTGCCAACAGCATCCAGCTTGGCAGCGAACTGAAAGTCAGCAAAATATAAAAGTAAAAAGATATGGAAGAAAACAAAGTAAGGTACTCCGACGAGGAGCTCGAGGAGTTCCGCCAACTCATCAACGAGAAACTTGCAGTGGCCAAGAGCGACTACGAGATACTCATGCAGAAGATTAACGGCGACGGCGTGGACGAGGCTGAGACACACTCCACCTATCACACGCTGGAGGAAGGCAGCGAGACGCTCTCCAAAGAGAGTCTCATGAACGAGTGCATGCGCGCCCAGAAGTTCATCACAGGACTGCAGGCAGCACTTGTCCGCATCCAGAACAAGACCTACGGCATCTGCCGCGAGACTGGCAAGCTGATTCCGAAGGAACGCCTTCGTGCAGTGCCTCACGCCACTCTCTCCATCGAAGCCAAGCAAGCTCGCGACAAGAAGCGCTAATGACTCGCAGGCAGGCACAAGCACTAACCTCCGTAGCCCTTGCAGTCGGCATTGTTGTCGTTGACCAAGCCATCAAGGTGGCGGTCAAGACAAGCATGTATCTGCATCAGAGCATCAAGGTGACGGACTGGTTCCAGATTCTCTTTACAGAGAATGATGGGATGGCATTCGGCATGGAGGTCATCCCCAAGTGGTTCCTCACCTCGTTCCGCATAGCGGCTGTTGCTGTGCTCACATGGTACATTTGCCGTTGTATCAAGCGAGGCATCGGTTGGGGCTATCTGGTTTGCCTGACCATGATAACCGCTGGAGCTGCAGGCAACATCTTCGACTGCATGTTCTACGGCATGGTCTTCAACAACCCTCCTGCCCCCATGGTTGCAGAACTCGTCCATTGGGGCACAGGCTACGGCCAGCTGATGCTCGGACGAGTGGTAGACATGTTCTACTTCCCTCTGGTCGAATGGGATTGGCCTGCCAGTCTGCCCTACATTGGTGGCGAACACTTCATTTTCTTCAGCCCCATCTTCAACTTTGCCGATGCCAGCATCTCCTGCGGCGTCATCGCCCTCATCATTTTCCACAACAAGAACGTTTTCAGATGAAACGTCTCGCGTCCTACCTCCTGCCTCTGGCTCTTTTCCTGGCGGCCTGCTCCCCTCCCCTTCCGAGCGGCATTCTGGACGAGGACGACATGACGGATGTCCTTGTGGACTTCCATTTGGCGCAGGGAATGGCAGAGTCGCAAGTCGAGAACCAGGACGTTGCACGCTACAACTACATTCAGGCCGTCTTCCGAAAACACCGCATCACGGAGGCTGAGTTCGACTCCTCGATGGTATACTGGAGCGGACGTGCCGAAGACTTCACACACATATATGACAATGTAGTCACTCGCGTTCAGGCTCAGGCCGAGCGCATGGGACTGGAGTTATCATCCAGCCAGGACAAATTCGCTTCTCTGACCAATGAGGGCGACACGGCCAACATCTGGCTCGGAAAGGACTTTGCCTGCATTGTGGCCAATCCTGTGCAATGCGTCTATTCTTTCTCGATGAAAGCCGACACCACCTTCAAGGCTGGCGACAGATTCATTTGGCGCTTCAAGACGCAGTTCGTGGGACGCTCCATGAACAACGAAGCCATTGCCCTGCTCAACTTCTACTACGACAACGACACTGTCTGCTGCGTGACTGACCTGGTGAGGAGCAGTCTGAAGAACGAGATGCGCCACAATCCCGGCAGGGCAATCGACAGCCTCCAGCTCCGCTCCATTTCCGGCTTCATCTACCTGCCCATCGTGAAAGGTGCCGACCAGCCCAAACCCTTGCTCGTGAGCGAGATGCAACTCATCAGGATGCACAAGGAGCAACCCGTCGCCCCCAAGCTCCCTGCCGACACGCTTCGCACTGACACACTCAGCTCCGACACGCTTCCCAAGCAGAAGGCCGAACGCCTCTCCCCCCTTCAAGTGCGCGAGAGCCAGCCCAAGGAGAAGAAGATACACGTCGTCAAGGAGAACCCCAACCCCATCCGTCCTCAGCAAGGCATCCCGCAACGCATCAACCGCCGCCGCCGATGAAACGCGCCTATCACGACATTCTCCTGCCCGACGGAACCCTCCAGCAAGGTCCTGTCGTTGTGGAGATGGATGAAACCTGTTGCCTCCTTAGCTGGTATCCACTCCAGCAGGAAGAGGCTTTTGTCGAGTGGGTTGGCGGCACGTGCCACATCGATGAACATAACGTGTGTAGTTGGCCAAGTTAACGTGTTACGTTTGCAATCGACGCTTTGTATCGACATTGCAACTTTGGTGCAAGGCGAGCGCAGAGAAAGAGCTCATTTCTATGCCGAGCCGCAGTCCAAAGTCGCGTTGGTTTTAATCCACTACAAAGATACAACATTTCGCGCGCGCATGCAAATAATTCCTTAAAAAAAGCACGCAAAAAAACACGCTTGGGAATGAGGTTAAAAATGTGCTCATGAAATGTGTACAGTATACAGTATACAGTTTTCTTATGATCACACATTACAGATAAAAATCTTCGGATTCGAATTTTTTATAATCTATATTTAATTATATATATTTTATAAACTATATTATTATATATTTTA
>JAGCFN010000210.1 GCA_017650085.1 Bacteroidaceae bacterium
GATGCTGCCTTCGTGGGTGTGGTGGACTTCCTTCCTGGGAATGAACTTGCCGGCCTCGATGTCGAGCCCAACCTTCTTGTAGGCGTCGCGGAAATGCATTCCTTCGGCAGCCAGACGGTTCACTTCTTCGACGGAGAACATCAAGTCGTAGCGTGGGTCATCGAGGATGTGCTCGTTCACTTCGAGTCTGGCGATGATGTAGGTGGCCATCTGCAAGCACTCTCTCAGTTCCTGGAAAGCGGGCAGGAAGACTTCCTTGATGATTTGCAGGTCACGGAAATAGCCGCTTGGCAGGTTGTTCATGATGAGTGTAACTTGTTGAGGCAGAGCCTGAAGCTTGTTGCATTTGGCGCGAGTCAGCTCGAAGACATCAGGGTTCTTCTTGTGAGGCATGATGCTCGAGCCTGTCGTGCATTCCTTCGGCAACTTGATGAAGCCAAAGTTCTGACTGTTGAAGAGACAGGCGTCAAAGGCCAATTTGCTGACCGTACCTGCTATTCCAGCCAGGGCGAAGGCCACGTTACGCTCTGTCTTGCCGCGTCCCATCTGGGCATAGACCACGTTGTAATCGAGTGAATCAAAGCCCAGCAACTCTGTCGTCATCGTTCTGTTCAGAGGGAACGACGAGCCATAACCTGCGGCAGAGCCAAGAGGATTGCGGTTGGTGATGCGATATGCTGCCTGCAAGAACACGAGGTCATCTGCAAGGCTCTCTGCGTAGGCACCCAACCAAAGGCCAAAGCTGCTGGGCATCGCCACTTGCAGATGCGTGTAGCCAGGCATCAGGACGTCCTTGTAACGCTCGCTTTGCTGCTGTAGCTCGGTGAAGAGACTCTTGACATCCTCTGCCACAAGACGCAATTGCTTGCGGATGAAGAGTTTGAGGTCAACCAGAACTTGGTCGTTGCGACTGCGGCCCGAATGTATCTTCTTGCCAACATCACCCAATCGACGAGTAAGCATCAGCTCGACTTGCGAGTGAACGTCCTCTATGCCTTCCTCTATGACGAACTTGCCAGCACGAATCTCAGCGAGAATGTTCCGCAGTTCTGCAAGCAAAACCTGCAGTTCGTTCTTCTCGAGGAGACCAATGCTCTCGAGCATTGTGATGTGTGCCATCGAGCCAAGTACATCGGCTTCAGCCAAATACATATCCATCTCGCGGTCACGACCAACGGTGAAGCGCTCTATCTCCGCTGTCACCTCATATCCTTTATCCCAAAGCTTTGCCATTGTGAGAGTATTAATATGGTAAACTTGCTAACATTTGTGCGAGGCCATCAACGCCTTGCTCGAGTTTCTTGCCCACCATTTGGCGGATGAAGAAGTTCAGGTCGGCCTTGACAGTTAGTCGCATGGCACACTCGTTCTCGCCTTGTGGAAGCAGTTGAATCCACATGTTTGCAGCAACAGGCATGCCTTCGGCAGCAAACTTGATGGTCTTTTCCGGCTCGCGTTCTATGATGCGCAAAGTGGCTTGTCCAATAGGCGTCTGGCCCGAAACAGAGTCTGTGTCGAACTGCAACGAGCGCAGTTTCTCGGCAACCTGCTCCAATTGCTCAGGCGTCACTTTGTCGCCTGCTTGCTGCTTAATACGTTCCATCGCCTCAGGATTGTCGAGTCCTTGTTGGATGACAGCCAGATTGTTGAGGTCTGCCAGTTGTTCATAAACGCGTCCAATAGGAGCGTATATCTTCTTTACTTCGCTTTTGTATTCAGTCATCTCTTTATTACTATTTGTTCCAGTTTGCAGGGTCTTTGCGCCATTCGTTGAGAGTGGCAACGTCTTCCTCCTTGATGTAACCTGTCTTGAGTGCTTCAGCCACGACTGCCTCGTAATTGGTGAGTGTGAGGAGTTTGACACCGGCTGCCTTGAAAGCCTCCTCGGCAACAGGGAAGCCATAGGTATAGGAAGCGACCATTCCGACCACCTCGCAACCTGCTTTCCTGAGCGCCTCGACGGCTTTGAGGCTGCTGCCGCCTGTACTGATGAGGTCCTCGACAACAATAACCTTCATGCCAGCCTTCAGTTCACCTTCGATGAGGTTCTCCATTCCGTGGTCTTTTGGTTTGCTGCGAACGTAGGCAAAGGGAAGAGAGAGAGCGTCTGCTACCAAAGCACCCTGGGCAATAGCTCCTGTGGCAACGCCTGCCACACCTTCTGCCTCGGGGAACTGTTCCATGACGAGTCGCGTGAGCTCCACCTTGACAAAACTACGAAGGTCGGGGAAGGAGAGGGTCTTGCGATTGTCGCAATAGAAGGGACTCTTCCAACCGCTTGCCCACGTGAAGGGATTGCTGGGTTGTAACTTGATGGCTTTTACGCCGAGCAGCTTGGCTGCAAAGATTGATTCAACGTTGTTCATTATTTGTTTCTTTTTGTGTTATTTATTCCCTATTATCTTTGGCTCAACTCCTTTCCCATGAGGCCAGACGCGCCAAAAGAGGTAGCGTGTGTACATTGAATCAGGGAAATGAACGATATCGCCAGTACCCTTAATCCGATGCCTTTTGTACGGGAAGTATGAACTCTTCAACTCGACAGGCAACGGTATCTCCAGAGCCTTCAGTTGTGCCAGAAGCTCTTTCTCGTTAAGCGGTCCGTACAAGTCTGTCGTCATACGATTTATCACCCAAAAGTCGAAGTCCTTGCTCTCAAAAATGAGCCTCTGCCCTTCGTAATCGTATGAGCCTTCGCTAAGATTGTCTAACGGTGTGTCTTTGTCTGTTTCGTCGAAGAGGTGATTATATCCGAGGATGCGTCCAGGAAGGCGACATTCCAGGATAATCCACTTGTCGAGGAATCGCTCGCGATGCACATGCCCAAACCCTAAACAGCAAGCATGCCAAAGATGCGACAGGAAGAGCGTGTCGGTTCTGCCAGAGGGACGATGGACGTACAAAGGATAGATGTTTCGGTATTCTGTGCTGCTGTCGCCTTCATGCGCCATCCTTAGCTCCGCCGAGTCAAGGCACCAAAGGTTGTGTGCATCAGCTTCAAGGAAAGCAGCTCCTGCGATATGTGTCGTATCTATAAGGGAGCTGTCCGGACGATATATTTCGAGATATCGGTAACCATCGTCGGTGGTCCATCCAAACTGGTACAAGCC
>JAGCFN010000211.1 GCA_017650085.1 Bacteroidaceae bacterium
CGCCGTCCTGAGCCTTGCATCATGCAAACAACTTGAGCATGAGCGACAGATTTAGACCGTGGGCGAACTGATGGACAGCCTGATAAACAGAGGAGAGCAAGTGTATCGCTACATCATCTGCGAAGGGGACTCCACTTACCAGGACGAGCGTTGGTTCTACTATATCTCTAATAGGGGGAACAGCTATGTGCAGCAGAGCAGCCTCCTCTTCCTGGCTGACAAGACGCCCGACCTGCTGGACAAACTTTGCCGGAAAGCGGAGAAGAGCTATCGCTACTGGGAAGGCGACTCGCTCGACTACAGCATCACCATGCACTCGAAGCCTCTGGAACTGCTCAGCTTCAAGCACTACAAGAACGAAAAGGACGAGGAAGTCGTTAGCCTCTCTCATACGACCATGAAGTATGCCCAGCATCTGTCTGCTCCTTACGACCCCCAACCTATCCAAGCAGTCTTGCAGAAGTTCCTCTCCGAGCAGAAAGACGTGAAGACCTACGACGTCTGCTACGAGTGGGACGAAGGCGTTCCCTTCACCGACCTCAACGGTGGAAACTTCCAGCTCGGCGGCCTGTGGAAAGGTCAGGGCATTGATTCTTTGGCCGCAGCAAAGATTACGGGCACACTCTACGACGTTACCTTCAAGGAAGAAAGCCGTGCCGACTCAGCGAATGCAGACCTTAACCGACGCATGACGAAGCTCATTACCGAACGGCCCATCAAGGGGGCATTCTTGTCGTCATACTATCCTGGGAGAGAGAAGAAGTATTCTTATCTTCAAGGTATCAAGATTTGCGACTGGCAAAAGCGCAAAGTATTCTACGACCTGAACGCGCATGTAGAAGGCCACAGACTCCATATCCTCGAGCTTCAGGCAGCTGATGCGCCACGCTTCGCCAAGCCGATAAACTGGTGGGTCGTGAAGGGAATCCACAACGACAAACTCGTCTATATGAACTTAGAACGGTAGATCAGAGACAGCCCGGCAGAGCGTCGGAAAACATGGCGTGCCTCGTTGGCAAACGTAACGTGCCACATTCGCAAACATAACGTGCCACGATTGCCAACGTGGCACGTTATGTTTTATCATGACACTTGCCTAAAATCTAAAATAAATACAATTTATTTTGAATTTTGCTTTCCTTTTTGTATCTTTGCACCCGCATTAGTCGTTAGGGATATTAGTCGTTTGGTCGTTTAGGTACAAAAAACATGGCCTGAGATCATCGGTAACTTCCCCCAAACGACTAAACGACTAGACAACAAAACGACTAAAATAAATGATATTATGGCAAAGAAAGCTCTTTTGATGATTCTCGACGGCTGGGGCATTGGCGCTCATGGCAAGGGAGATGTCATCTTCAACACACCGACTCCAAACCTCGACAAGATCAACCAGGTCTATCCTCACAGCCAACTCTTGGCAAGTGGTGAGAACGTAGGTCTGCCCGACGGTCAGATGGGTAACTCTGAGGTCGGTCACCTCAACATCGGTGCAGGTCGCATCGTCTATCAGGACCTCGTGAAGATCAACCGCGCTTGTGCCGACGGCAGCATCATGAAGAACCCTGAAATCGTCAGCGCTTACGAGTACGCTAAGGCTAATGGAAAGAACGTTCACCTGATGGGTCTGACCTCGAACGGCGGCGTGCACAGCTCGCTCGACCACCTTTTCAAACTCGTCGAGATTGGCAAGGAATACGGCGTAAAGCAGACATTCGTGCATTGTTTCATGGACGGCAGAGACACCGACCCCAAGAGCGGCATCGGCTTCATCCAGCAGCTCATCGACAAATGCAACGAAGCAGGTAACGCTGTGATTGCCAGCATCATAGGTCGTTTCTATGCAATGGACCGCGACAAGCGTTGGGAACGCGTGAAGATTGCCTACGACCTGCTCATCAGCGGAGAGGGCAAGCAGGCAAGGGACCTCATCGAGGCTATGCAGGAAAGCTATGACGAAGGCGTCACCGACGAGTTCATCAAGCCCATCAACAATTGTAACGTCGACGGCACCATCAAGGAAGGCGACGTCGTCATCTTCTTCAACTACCGCAACGACCGCGCCAAGGAACTCACCATCGTGCTGACTCAGCAGGACATGATCGAGCAGGGAATGAAGACTATTCCCGGCTTGCAGTACTACTGCATGACACCTTATGACGCAAGTTTCACAGGCGTGCACATACTCTTCCCCAAGGAGAACGTCGAGAACACCCTCGGCGAGTACATCAGCAGCAAAGGCTTGAAGCAACTCCACACAGCCGAGACAGAGAAGTACGCGCACGTGACCTTCTTCTTCAACGGCGGCAGAGAGGCTCCCTACGAAGGCGA
>JAGCFN010000212.1 GCA_017650085.1 Bacteroidaceae bacterium
CACGTTCAATAGTGACTCGGATAAATACCACATTCATTGGGGGCGTATCTCCGTCTTATTCTGAGCGCGACGGGAAGACTTTGCCAGCCGTTTCAGCAAGGTTCACCAAGATAGTTTGAAAACAACGCTGGGGTAATTGCCTAACTAAGCACGTGATGTTTGCAATTTACTAACGTGAAGTTTGGAATTTACTAGTGTGACGTTTGGAATCATCACACGTTAGAACTCCAAGTCGGCCCAATGTGGATTGTGGTCGGAGAGTAAGGCTTCGGGATTTGGCTCCTCGATGTGCGAGTGGTTCACCTTTATGGTTGGCGTGATGAAGATGAAGTCAATCTTCTCGCACTTGAGTGGCGGAATCTTGCAGAAATTGTGATAGGTATAGACGGTTCCTGTGTGGTTGGGCGTCATGTGATAGGCATCGTACATCTTGAACTCGTTGGTCGTCATTGTGGTATAGGCTTCGTCGTCTTCTGTGACATTGAAGTCGCCAGTCACTACTGCAGGCTGCTTTCCGACGATATCCTGAATCTTCTTCATGATGAGCTTGGCGCTTTCCCTTCTTGCAGTTACGCCAACGTGGTCGAAGTGCGTATTGACGGCCATGAAGATTTTGCCCGTTTTCTTGTCCTTGAGTTTTGCATAACTGGCAACACGTTCGAGGGCAGCGTCCCAACCTATAGAGCCTGGCACTTCAGGTGTTTCGCTCAACCAGAAGTTTCCTTTCTCCAGAACATCGAACCTGTCCTTGAGGAAGAAGACTGGCGAGTACTCTCCGGCCTGTTTACCATCGTGACGCCCCACTCCAACATAGTCGTATTCGGGCATACGGGCAAGCAGGTCCTCGAGCTGAGCATGCAGGACTTCCTGCATACCGATGATATCAATTTTGTGAGACTTGATGTAATCTGCCACACGGTCTCGCCTGACACTCCATCCATAGCCGGCCTGCTCGTCTCCATCATTCTGCAGACGGATATTGAAAGTTCCCCAACGGAGTTTGGCCGGCTCTTGCTTACGGGCCGAGAAACACACGAGGGGCACAAGCATCAAGAGCATCAAAAGTAGATTCTTCTTCATGATTCGAATTGTTAGTTTGTGCAAAGATAGAAAAAAATCTGCATTCTTCATCCTTCATTATCCTTTTTTTTGTATCTTTGCAAACAAAAAGACAAGAAGATTATGAATAAGGTAATGTTGATAGGCAATGTAGGCAAGGAGCCTGAAGTGAAGTATGTGGACGCTGGCGTTTGCGTGGCAAGCGTGAGACTGGCAACGACGGAACGCGGCTATACATTGCAGAACGGAACAGAAGTGCCCGACCGAACTGAATGGCACAATGTCGTGCTTTGGCGCAAGTTGGCGGAAGTCGTAGAAAAATACGTTCATACTGGCGACAAACTCTTCATCGAGGGTCAGATCCACACGCGCTCTTATGACGACCAGAACGGCATAAAGCGTTATGTCACAGAGATATGGGCAGAGTCGCTGGAAATGCTTTCACCTAAACCTCAAACTGCAGAGAATTGAACTTGGAACATTTGATAGAAGGTGTAAGCCTGCAAACGCCTACGACAGGCGTTTGGATTGCTTTCGGCATTGTCCTCATTCTGCTTCTTTGCTCAGGCTTTGTCTCGGCAAGCGAGATTGCTTTCTTCAGCCTGACACCCAACGACAGAAGTGCCATAGACGAAGAAAAACATCCCTCAGACAAGAAGGTGGCCGAGCTCCTGGACGATGGCGAACGGCTCCTCGCAACCATCCTCATCAGCAACAATCTGGTGAATGTGGCCGTCATCATCATCCTCTATTTCTGCTTCGACAAGACCATCGACTTCGGACAGGCAAAGTGGCTCGAGTTCCTTGTCATGACGGTTCTGCTCACCTTCCTGCTCCTGCTCTTTGGTGAAGTCATCCCCAAAATCTACAGTTCGCAGCATGCCCTGGCTTTCTGCCGTTTTGCCGCTCCGAAACTTCAAATCCTCAGCAAAATCTTCTGGCCCTTGAGCAAGCTCCTCATTCGCAGCAAAGTCATCACCAAGCGCCTTGCAAATCACGATGAAGACCTGCTGACTGTTGACGACCTGGAAAAGGCGATGGAACTGACCGACAAGAAGGATATCGCGGAAGAAAGCAACATGCTGAAGGGCATCATCCGCTTTGGAGGGGAGATGGCAAAGGAAATCATGACGAGCCGAGTCGACATTGTTGACCTCGACATAAAGGCCTCGTTCAAGGATGTGCTTGCATGCATCGTATCCAACAACTACAGCCGAATCCCCGTCTATCAGGACACGCAGGACAACATCAAGGGCGTTCTCTACATCAAGGACCTTCTCCCCCACCTCGGCAAACCTCAGGGCTTCCGTTGGCAAACCCTCATTCGCCCAGCCTATTTCGTTCCTGAAACCAAGATGATTGACGACCTTTTGCGAGACTTCCAGCGCGACAAAGTTCACATGGCTGTCCTGGTCGATGAGTTTGGAGGCACGAGCGGAATCGTCACAATGGAAGACATTCTGGAGGAAATCGTGGGCGAGATAAACGACGAGTACGATGACGAGGAGAAGCCCTACCAGCGCCTTAACCAGAACACTTATATCTTCGAGGCAAAGACCTTGATGTCCGACTTCACCAAGATTATTGGACTCGACGACAGTTACTTCGAGACCGTTGAAGGCGAAGCCGAGACTTTGGCGGGATTACTGCTCGAGATAAAGGGCGAGTTCCCTGTTCAGGGCGAACGCATCGAATACAAGCGCTTCACCTTCGATGTCTTGGAGGTTGACCAGCGCCGCATCGTCAAAGTTAAGGTTATCGTTCACAACGACTAAAAAATAAAGGAAGTCCGCTTGAGACTTCCTTTATGATTTCATTTCGGATTGAGCAACTTGTCTATCTCGCTAAACTCATCTCCCAAATTCAGATTGAGGTAGATGCGATAGAGCGGCGAAGCCCAATGCTCTTTCGGTTCCGGCTGGAGCTTTCGAACCATTTCCATGCAAGGTCGTGCCTTTCGGTAAAGTTCCTGCACCCTCTGCTTGTTTTCGAAGTAGTCGGGATGATTGACATCCTTCGGACTCGATTCCTGAGCGATGACGGCCATGTTCAGGTACGCGATACCTTTATTATAATAGGCATCGGCGAAGTCTTGCTGAATGGCGATGGCTGAGTCGGCACAAGCGATGCTGGCATCATAGTTCTCCTCCGAGAGGTAGCTCTTCGACTTTGCATAGTAGTGAATGGCCTTGCCTCCGGTTTGGGCGATGAGTTTGTCTGCCAATTCACGCTCCATATCGAATCTGCGCTGCTGATAGCACCAGTCGGACAACTGCACAAAGAACCAGTCGTGATTCGGATACTTTTCAACCCCTTCCTTCAGCGAAGCGAGCCAGGCGCTGTCATTCGCCAGCTTGCCATAGGAACGCACCTTGTACTCCTGCAGAATCGCAGCGGTTTCAGGGTCGCAGTATGAAATGGCGGCATCAGCGTGCTTGACTGTTCCGGCATAGTTGTCCATCTGGAAGGCCGAGAGTGTCGCCCAAAGCGTTGAGCTCGAGTCGGACGAGAGGCTGCAATAATTGTCGAAGAACGGATAGGCCGCCGCATAGTTCTTCTTTGCGAGGAAGAACTTGCCTCCCGAGAGGATGTTGCGGAGATGCTTCTGGCGCAGGGAAAGGGTTCGCTTCTGGAACTGGGGATGCACCTTCCCTTTCGCATCGGGAAGGAGATCCACGCTGTCGCAGAGCTGAAGCCTGCTATACATGTCACAGAGCTTGTTGAAGAACTTGGCTGTGTCGTAAGCCCTCTTCAGGTAAGCCTTCTGATTCTCCACTCCGTTGAGCGATTGCTCGAGCAAGGCAGCAGTGTAGTAGATTTTGGCTTTCTGCTTGTTGCTGAGCTCAGGGCGGCTCAACGCCCCAAGCAAAGCATCGCGAGCCGCATCCTGACCGCTCTGATTCTTCATTGCATTCCTTGCGTTCTTGTAGAGCGTCGCCATCTTTTCCTGCTTCGGTTTGTCGGCCTTCTTCTCTTTCTTGGCCGGACTGACCGTCAGGAAAGCGGGAAACAGGAACGCAAGGATGAATGCCCACCTCATAATTGGAATTAAAAATTAAGAATTAAAAAATAAGAATTATGGGGGGATTAGAGCAGTTTGTCCATCTCGGCTGCCTTTGCGGCCTGACCGGTTACGGAGTAGCACTGACGGAGTTCGAAGGCCCACTTCTGAGGCTCGTCTGGAGCACATTCGCGAGCTTTCTCGAAGAAGGGGATTGCTTCGCCAAAGAGACCTTTTGTCTTCTCGAGAGTCTTCTTTGCTTCAACCTGGTTCTTGATGGAGCTGACTGTCGCATTCAGAGCCAAAGCCTGTTTGTACTTGCAAAGTCCGCACTGATACCAAGCATCGTAGTAGTCGGGCTTGATCTCCGCACACTTCTTGTAAGCCTCGAAAGCCTCGTCGTACTTCTCGCCGTCGAAGAGCTTGAAGGCCTTGCCGTACTGAGCGATGAGGACATTGGGGTCTTTCGCCAGAATCTCGTCCACATAGGGCATCATGAGGTTGCTTTCCGCACCTGCTTCCTTGTCCTTCTTCAGGTAGTATGCGATGAGCATCTGGATGTAGGTGTCGTTGTTAGCGGGATTCTCCAAGGTCAATTCGCGAAGCTTGGTTGCCCAAGTTGCAGTGTCGCCGCGTTCGCGATACGACTCTATCATCACCTGCTTTGTGACATCGGCGCTCTCGGCAAACTTGACGGCCTGGTCGTAGAGTGCGTCCATCTTGTCGTACATCTTGCCTTGGTGAGCGGTGTGGAAAGCGTAGAATGAAATCTGCTCTGCGGGAATCTGGAACTCCACCTTATCTGCCACTTCGGGATAGAGACTCTTGTAGTTCATTGCAGTCTCGAAGGCGTCGAGGGCCTTGTCGTGATGCTCGCCATTGCTGAAGAGCTGGGCTGCATAGAGGAAGAAGTTAGCGCTTTGAGCCAGAGCGGCCTTCTTGCCTTTGATGTAGTTCTCGTTGCCCGTCTCGCCCTTCGTGATCTTGGTGTTCTTGATTTCGCCCTGCAGAGCCGATGTGAGGGTCTTCAGGTTGGAATAGAAGAAAGTGGTATCGAAGGGTTGGTTGTTCTGCGAGAGGTTCAGCATGACATTGTTGGGGAACTGAGCGAAGTCGGCCAGAGTCTTGTATGCTTCGCCGAGCTTGTTTTCGGCAACACCGCCGCTCTTGATAGCCTTGCGGACGAGAGCCTGACCTTTCTTGCATTCCGACAGGATCTCTTCCACCGAAGCGGCCTTCTCGTTGATCTTGGCCAGCAGAGCCTGATCCATCTTCACGGCTTCGGCCATCTGTGCCTTTGCTTCTTTCTGAGCTGCTTTGAGAGCGGCCTTGTCTACCTGTCCCATGACGGTACCCACACTGAGGAGGAGTGCCATCGAAAGCATAATCTTTTTCATAACTTTTTATAATTAATTATGTGAGAAAATTCTTTTATTTGTTTACTGTTCTGTTGTCTCGTTCGTTTCGTTCTGGTCTTCAGCTTCGCCTTCCACCAGTTCGGGTTCGTCTTCGGCACGAGGCACCACGCTGAGGTGCGAGATGACATCGTTGCGCTTCTTGATGTCGATGACCTTGATGCCTTGAGTGACGCGGTTCTTGTAGACCGAGATCTCGTCGGCATGGAGGCGGATAGTTGTGCCGCTCTTGTTGATGATCATCAGGTCGTCTTCGTCCTTGATAACTGTGATGGCAACCAGGTAGCCCGTCTTCTCTGTGATGGCGAGGGTCTTCACACCCTTGGCGTGACGGCTTGTCTTGCGATAGGCCTCCACATCTGTGCGTTTGCCGAAGCCGTTCTCGCTGAGCACCATGATGCTCTCCGTCTCCACATCGTTGATGACACACATGCCCACAACCTGATCGCGCGGGTCTTCGTCGAGGACGATGCTCTGCACGCCAGTTGCGGTACGGCCCATCGGACGAACCTGTGTCTCGTCGAAGCGGACTGCTCGGCCTCCTGCGTTGGCGATGATGATTTCGTTCTTGCCGTTGGTCAGCTCTACGCCGATCACCTGGTCGTCTTCGCGGATGTTGATGGCGTTGACACCATTCGAGCGGACGCGGCTGTAGTCGGTCAGGCAGGTCTTCTTGATGATACCCTTCTTGGTGCAGAACACGACGTAGTGGCTCTGGCAGAACTCGGGGTCGTTCAACTTGCGGATGCAGAGACATGCGCGAACTGCATCGCCAGGCTCGATGTTGAGCATGTTCTGGATGGCGCGACCCTTGCCCTGCTTGTTGCCGTCGGGGATGTCATAGACCTTGAGCCAGTAGCAACGGCCACGATCTGTGAAGAAGAGCATGGTGTTGTGCATCGTGGCAGGATAGATCTTCTCGATGAAGTCGTTGTCGCGCGTAGTGCTTGCCTTCACGCCGATGCCGCCACGACCCTGAGCCTTGAACTCGGCCAGAGGAATGCGCTTGATGTAGCCCATGTGCGACATAGTGATGACCACTTCGTCGTCGGCATAGAAGTCTTCTGCGTTGAACTCTTCTGCGCTGGGCAGGATTTCGGTTCTGCGCACATCGCCGTACTGTGCCTTTATCTCGAGCAGATCGTCCTTCATCACCTTGCGGCAGAGCTCGTCGTCCGTGAGGATCTGGTTGTAGTATTTGATTTTCTCCATCAGGTCGTCGAACTCAGCGTGGAGTTTCTCCTGATTGAGGCCTGTGAGCTGACCAAGTCGCATCTCCACGATGGCCTTGCTCTGAATCTCATCGAGGGCGAAGCGAGCCTCCAGAGCTCGCTGGGCGTCCTGAGGTGTCTTGCTCTTCTTGATGATTTCCACCACCTCGTTGATGTTGTCAGAGGCAATGATGAGGCCCTTCAAGACGTGAGCCCTCTCCTCAGCCTTGCGCAGGTCGTACTTGGTACGGCGGATGGTCACCTCGTGGCGATGGGCTACGAAGTTGCTGATGAAGTCCTTGAGCGTGAGCAGCTGCGGACGTCCCTTCACCAGAGCGATGCTGTTCACGCTGAAGCTGGTCTGCAGAGGCGTCATCTTGAAGAGTTTGTTCAGGACGACACGAGCGTTTGCGTCGCGCTTCAGGTCGACCACGATACGCATGCCTTCCGAGTCGCTCTCGTCGTTCACATTGCTGATGCCCTCAATCTTCTTGTCGCCAACCAGCTGGGCGATGTACTCGATGAGCTGCTGCTTGTTGACGCCATAAGGAATCTCGCTGACGATAATCTTGTCGTGCGTGTCGCCGTTCTCAATCTCGGCTTTAGCACGGATGATGATGCGGCCACGGCCAGTCTCGTAAGCGTCGCGGATGCCCTGCATGCCCATGATGTAGGCACCAGTCGGGAAGTCGGGACCTTTCACATATTGCATCAGGTCCTCCACCTCCAGGCTGTTGTCGTCCACGAAAGCCACGCAGGCGTCAATCACCTCGCTGAGGTTGTGAGTGGGAATGTTCGTAGCCATGCCGACTGCGATACCCGTAGCTCCGTTGACGAGCAGATTGGGAATCTTCGTGGGCATCACGGTGGGTTCCTGCAGTGTATCGTCGAAGTTGTTGGTCATATCGACGGTCTCCTTCTCCAGGTCGTCCATCATCGCCTCACCCATCAGGCTGAGCCTGGCCTCCGTGTAACGCATGGCGGCTGGAGAGTCACCATCGACCGAGCCGAAGTTGCCCTGCCCGTCCACGAGCGTGTAGCGCATTGCCCATTCCTGAGCCATACGAACCAGGGCCATATAGACCGAGCTGTCGCCGTGTGGATGGTACTTACCCAGCACCTCGCCCACGATACGAGCGCACTTCTTGTAGGGACTGCTGTGGAAATTGCGCAGCTCACGCATACCATATAGTATACGGCGGTGAACGGGTTTGAAACCGTCTCTCACATCAGGCAGGGCGCGAGCCACGATTACCGACATAGAGTAGTCGATATAGCTCTTCTTCATCTCCTGCTGAATGTCAACTTTGATTATTCTTTCTTGATCTTCCATTTGGATTTAGTTAGTATTTCTCAAACCTTTAGGTTTGGTTATTCACATTTCGGCTACAAAATTACAAATAATTTTCCATTCTTCCAAATCCTGAAAGTAAAAAAATAATAAAAAGAAAGCCCCGAACAGATTCGGAGCTCTCCTGTTTGTCATTATGGCAAATTTGGCGTCACTTCACCAGTATTTTCTTGCCGCCCTTGATGTAGATGCCGGGCTGCGCAATCTTGTCGATCCTGCGTCCTTGCAGGTCGTAGACGGGGCCCTCTGCCTTGTCTTCGAGAGGAGTGCCGATGCCGTCGGGGTCGATTGGATTCAGAGCCCAATAGGTGTCGGAGACATCGAGATTCAGCGTCGGAGCGTATGTGAATTCCCCTCCAAAGCCGTACCTTCCTGCTCCGATGGCGTTGGGTGAATCTTCGCTAAACGAGGCGAGAACTCTGGTGATGCCAGGCCCGATGTAGATGCTGCCGCAGCTCCTATTCTCGGTTCCTCCGATTGCTGCCGCACCTTGTCCGCCCAAGGCTTGGATGTCGCCACCCAGGATTTCGATGTCGCCACAATTGCTCATATAGCCTGCTCCGATGCCTGCAGCCTTGCCCACGCCAAATTCGTCGATGCCGCTATAAGCATACAGTGTGCCTTCGAATCCTGGATTGGCTGTAAGGGTGAGTTTGTGGTCGGGAAGCACTCTTATCGCCGGGTCGTTCGGACCGCCTCCAAATATTGAGCAGAATCCCTGGATTGTGATTGTGGCATCGCCAGCACAAATGACGTTGCGCCCACTATTTACGCTGCCTTCGTTGATGCACGCATCGATAAAAGCCACCTTAGCACCTTCGCGGATTACGATATCCGTGGGGGTGGCAAGAGTGCCGTATGCAAAATCATCGTTCGCCAGATAGAGTGTATGGTCAGGACTGCTGTAAGTCTCGAGGTCGTAGCCCACTCCCGGACGTATGCCGGTATAACGATCCCAGTTGTAGTGCAAGTAGATGTAGGCCCCGCCAGCACCTGTGTTCAGGTCGACTGCCGCGCCGTCGGAACTCAAGGCATCGGTAGCGCTGGAGTCGAAGTATATCTGAGTGAGGGCTCGCCTCATGATTGCGTCCTTGGTATAGTACAGGTGAAGTAATGTACCGCGGGTGCCGCTGTTGAGGTTGCCCTTCGTGCCGGTAAAACGGCTTCCGCCGGCATAAGGCACGAGGAAGTAAGTCTGTTCCGTCATATCGTCATAGAAGGAGTCGGGATAGTCCGTGCTTGTCTTGATGGCCAAGCCGGCAATGTAGCTGTGGTCCTGGCCGTCGTTCCAGTCGGCGGGCTTGTAGAGCAGATAGATGTAGTCGGTACCGTTGCCGCATCCCTTGTTCAGGTCGTAGTCGATGACTTTATAGCCCCTTTCCTGATAGTAGTTGATTTGGGCACTTACCGTGCTCCAATCGGCGCCGCCTACGAGCATCAGGTCGGTCATGAACATTCTAACATCTTTCGCCCAAGTCTGTGCAGGCATAACCAACGCGAGGACGACAGCCAGAAGCAGCCTTGCTGCCCGAGGCATAACGGAAAAGTAATCGTGTTTCATAAATTTAGAATTTTTGCTGCAAAGTTACGAATAAGTGAGAACAATACAAAATAAATCTTAATTTATTTTTATTGTAGAGCGAAAGGACTCCGAGCTTAATCGGTTAGAAGTGTGTCAAAATGACTTGTTCCTTTTGTTCCTTTTGTTACAAAAGAAACTAACGATGCCAATCAAGACGCCAACCAATCCAACCCCAAGACAAATCAGGTTGTAATTCTCCTTCGCCCAAGTTATAATTGCTTCCATATTTTCTTATTATCCTTAGAGGTCATTTGTTCTTAATATAATGATAAGTGTCGCGGATTACGATAAAAGCAAATACGAATACGGCAACAGCCATGAATATCTGCCAGCTCGGCATTTCGCACAAACCGCACAGGCTCAAGAGCCAAACGATTGCACAGAATAAGACCGCAATGGCAAAACAAGCAACAAGCCTGAAAATAAAAGCAATGAGGACGATTTTCATGATTATTCTTGGTCGGTCATTTTGAGCCTTTTCTTCTATTGCATTCCTTGCATAACATTTGGCAGTTCTCTGCTGTTGTAACGCCGCCCTCTGCCCAAGGTGTTATGTGGTCGCCTTCCATTTCTTCCAATTCAAAATGCTTGCCACACCAAGGACATATCCCCCCTTGCCTTTCGTACGCTTCACGCTTCTGCTTTTTGTCAAAAGTACGGAACGAGAGGTCGCGCAGGTTACCACTGAGCACATAGCTATAAATGCCCGACTTCTTCATTATTTCGTCGTCTTCCATCAAGTCGTGGATTTGCTTCTCCAGTTCTTTCGTGTCATAAATTTGTTCGTGATACGTATCATAGAGAAAACCCCAATCCAAACCCTTCATTTCCTTACGATATTTAATGAACGTGGAGCGCACCCAAGTCACGATAGCCGAGTAATAAGCCCATAGTTGGTTTGCATTTGCATCGTCCTTGTGCTTTGCCATATACTCGCTTGTTTCTTTGATTCCCTCACGACGAGCCGCCCAATGAAGCGCTGTTGCGAGGTATGCCTGTTCAATGGCATTGCCGTTCATCAAGTCTCCACCAATCTTGTAGGCAGGGCAGCCTGTTTTGGAGAAATAGCGACGTGCATCACTAACGAATGGTCCAACATAAACAGCATTTAGTAGCTCTTGGTCGAGAAGCCTTTCGCCTGCAATGTTGATAACACGGAACCAGTCGAGTTTCTCTTTGTCTGTACCAATGCAGAAATAAACCGTTAGTTCATAGTCGAGAAATGCTTCTCTTTCGTCAGGGGTCAATGAAGAAAAGAAAAGTACACCACGCTCTGGGTCATTTATATTAAACTCATGATAGCGGAATTCGCAAATACTTAATGTGCGTTGTTGTCCGTCAATCATTTCAAACTCATCATCACCAACCACGCTCCAATACATGATGTTAAGCGGAAACCCTTTCAAAATGGTATTCACCACAGCTTGTTTCTGCTTCAAATCATAGCGAAATTCGCGCTGATATGGAGGCCGGATGTCAAGCCTTCCACCATAGCCACGCACGCCTTTATCGGGGTCGTTTACATAACCATCTATCAGGTCACGAACTTTAATTGATTGCAGTTGAATATCCATAATTGCTATTTTTTATGCTTGATGAATAACCTTGTATATAGAGAGAATACTTCTTCGCTTCCGCGTCTATAGTAGTTTCCTTTATCTGGTCTGCCCTTTAGCATCGGATTACCATTGGTCTTTTTCCCACTACTTCCTGTTTCTGTTCCATCTGGTCGAACTTCCCTAAAATCATCATAAACTTTTGTACTCTCAAGACCAAAGCCATATTTCCCCGAAACTCCAAGAATTTCAAATTGGTTTGGATTGTATTTATCCATAAATGTAATAGGCACTCCCATTACTCCGTCATAATCCATTGGAATTTCGTCTGTCTTATCTACATTGATGGCATCATAGTTGTCGTATGTTTGGTAATAGTCTGCATTGTATGTTTTGTAGAGGATGAGTTGTTCTTGTCTTTTCTTCGTTTCAAGATTCGTAAACCATACAACTCCCGAAACTCGAATCATTCCATCTTTATGGTTACTAGCAGTGGCGACATCGTCGTATTTAGAAATGAAATGTGCAGCACCCCCTTTGAAACCATAACCCAGCCATATTTTGTTATCCATAATGTAGGGAACAATCTCTTTGTATTGCAATGCGCGCTGATGTCCTATTATTAAAAATTTCTTATTGTATTCTATTAGTTGAGCCACATACTCACGAAACAAGGAGAATGGTGGGTTGGTAACAACAATGTCTGCCTGTTTCAGTAATTCAATACATTCACGGCTTCGGAAATCGCCGTCGCCTTTTAATGGATGGATGCCGATTTCTTCTGGGTCGGGAATATTATTGCCGTTTTTGTCTCCATCATAAATTAAATAAATGGCTCGCTCGCACTCGTTTTGGCTGAACAAGTCCATGTCCTGATTCTTATAGCAAGTTGTTATAAGCCGTTTTAATCCCAAGAACTCAAAGTTATAGGCAAAGTATGTGAAAAAATTAGATACGCGTGGGTCGTCGCAGTTGCACAGCACCGTCTTTCCCCGGAAATGCTCCTTATAATGCCGCAACTCGTTATTGATGTCTTCTAATTGCGTGTAAAACTCATCCTTTTTTGCAGCTTTTGCTGCGTTGAGATTTTTATTTGCCATATACTTAGATAGAAGTTCGGGTGTAAAGTTACGAAAAAACGAGCAAACATCAAAGCATTTTCGCGCTTTTATTTGTTTGCTCGCTTAATTAGGTCTTTGATGTAAATCTTCACTCCGAAAATGCTTCCGGCATAGACAAGAATTTGAGCGAAAAGCATCAGGACGCTGCCGTCAATCTCACCCTCTGGCGGCATGAAAAGGCTGATAGTTGCTAAAATGCAACCAAAAGCCAAGAGAAAAGAGGCGGTAGCCCCCTCCAAACCTCCCCCTTTAGGGGAGGCTTTTTGTTCTTTTGTTTGGGATGGTTTGGGGGTGGGCTGATTTACCCTTTTCATGCCAGCCCGAATGCACTCAGGATGGCAGTAATGGTGGTGAGAATGATGTTAATTATTACTGACCATTTGTTCTTGGTTTCTTGTTTCATGGCATTTTTAGTGGTTAGCGGTTAATGGTTAATGGTTAGCGAGGATGCTTGAATAGCTCAAACCCTCGGTTAATAGTCTCTTCGGAAAGGACTTCGCCGCACTCTTGGCGGGCCATTGCCCGGACAAGTTTGGGCCAGTCCTGTTCTGTCAGTCGCTGCAAGCCCCCAAGGCCACTCCAGAAACAGACATTCCGGATGTACCTTTCGGTATCATTTTCGGTGGGAGGCGCCCATCGGGAAATGATGTCGCGAATGCAGTTTGCGTGGTACTTCGTGGAATAGGTGCGAAGGAGCACAAAGGCAGCGCGAATGCCCCATTCGATACTTTCGAACTGAACGAAAGCGTTATCCGTTTGCTCGTCGCGCTGACCTTTCCAAGTAGTACCTGCAACCCGCCGAATGTTCAGCGGATTGCAGTTTCTAAGTCCTCGTGAATTCATTCTTCACTTTTTACTTTCAAGGGGTGGGTCTATTCCAATCCCTGAATGGTCTCTTCGTTACGAATGACTTCGATGGCGTCTGCCTGTGCCTTACGGCTAGGAACGAGGTTAAACTCGGCCTCGGCGCGAAGATCCTTGAACTCGGGACCGGGAGCCCAGCGGACATTCACGGCCTTGATTTTTTGCGCGTTGAACTCGTCGGTGGTGTCTGCGCCCTCGCAAGCGAGTTCCACACTGAAAGCCCCGAGGTCGCCCAGATTGACCTTGTTGCCGGCAAGCAGCTGCTCGCGCAGACAAGCGACTGCATCGGTCAGAATGCCCTTCACGGTACCCTTGGAGAAGGGCGAGTTGTGGTCGGCGATGTGACGGCAAAAATCGTCCAGATCAAGGACTTCGTGAACTTGTGCTGCGCCGTAGGCCTTGGTGGAATAGGTCTGCTCGGTCTTCTTCGTGCCTGGCTTGCACGACATGATTGCGATACTGTAATTAATCATAAATAGTCGGCCCCTCTCCCTAACCCTCCCCCAAATGGGAGGGAACTGCAAGCAGGGGCTTGGGCAGTTTGGTTAGACATTTAGGTTAACTTTTCTCTCTTTCCCCTTTTGTTCTCGTCCTCGCCCCTTTGGGGGGAGTTAGAGAGGGGCTTTACGTTTGCATTTGTCACGTTTGACGTTTGCGTTTGTCTAGTGTGACGATTGCGATTGTCACGTGTGTCATCCGGATTGACAGTACAAGTCTGCGATTTAGCAAGAGGAGAATCGAGCTCGTTTGAATTCTCCCGAGCGTGAGCAGACTCGTGATGGATTTCTAAATCCAGCACAAAGTTACAACCTTTTCAAGGTGCGTTGATGGTCTTTGGCGGGCATTGGAAGTCTTGGGTGGTTATTGGTGGTTATTGGTGGAAAAAGCGGGGCGAAAACTTGCATAAGTCACGGAAATTTAGTAACTTTGAGATTCTCCCGAAGTTACTCGCATTCGACAAAAATAAATAAAGAATTATTTGTTTTTGTGCTCATTTATTCGTAACTTTGTAGCATGAAAGCGATGTATAAATACGAACTGGCAGAAGC
>JAGCFN010000213.1 GCA_017650085.1 Bacteroidaceae bacterium
TATCGCTTCAAACCTAATGGTGCAGGAGCTAAGGACAAGTTCCGTTACTACCGCTTCGAGTTCAGCAAGATGGCTGGCGGAACACGCATCCAGCTCAGCGAAATCTACCTTTACGACAAGGTTCAAATGCCTGTGAAAGCCACTTTCGTGAGCGGTTCTGGCAGAGACAGCAAGGAGGGAGCGGCAATGGCTGCAGACGGATGGCTCTTCACGAAATGGTGCATCGACGAACCTCGCCAGATGCCCTACTCCATCATCCTCGACGCAGGCGAAGCGGCACCTGTTACAGAATACCGTTTTGTCACGGGAGACGACACGCACGACTATCCTGACCGCAATCCCGTCTCGTGGAAAATGAGCGGTTCGAACGACCAAAAGAGCTGGACAGTCCTCGACGAACAGAAAGGCAACCGTCTTCTTCGCGACGAGAACGAGCAGGAATATCGCTTCAGGCCGGCAACTTCAGGCAACTATCGCTACTATCGCTTCGAGTTCCTCAAAATGGCTGGAGGCACCAGGCTGCAGCTTAGCGAGATCAAGCTCTTCAAGTAAAAAGCCTCGCGTCGGAAGCCGAATAATATGCCGAACAGGGGGAGCAAAAAGTTCCCCTCACTTTGCGTTCCAAAACATCACGTGTGACGATTGCATTTTACTAGTGTCACGTTTGCAATTTACTAGTGTGACGTTTGCAATTTAATAGTGCCACGTTTGCAATTTAATAGTGCCACGTTTGCAATTTAATAGTGCCACGTTTGGAAGTACGACCTGAAAGGCAAAGTCACAAGCGAGCAAAACAATAGGGATTTCCCCCTCAACAATTCGTATTTTCCCTTTGCTGAGTCGCAAACATCCCGTACCTTTGCATCGTACAAACCTAAAAAACTACAGTTATGAAACGCGCAATGTTACTCTCAAAAGGCAAGGCCGCAGTTTATCACCTCCTTGCTATCATATTTATAATGTCGGCATTTGTGTTCACTTCATGCTTTGACCGTATGGATATCGACCAGTCGATGGCTCTTTCAGGACAATGGAAAGGCGACTTCGGCATGTTCTACGACTACATAGACGGCCACGGAAGACGCTATACTTTCGAGTCCTACAACACCTATCTCACCTTCATTCCCGCCTATTCACACGCTAGGTATGGCAGAGGAACGCAGGTGGACTACTACGACTACGGACCCTACGAGTACCAGTACTACAAGTTCAGCTGGACGGTAGAGAACGGATACATCTATCTTTCCTATGACTACGACCACGAACTCGACGTGCGAATCAGCAACTATCGGATGACGAACGACTACTTCTCGGGCGTCTTCTACGAGACTGGAACCTCGTTCCGTCTGCGCAAGATTGCTGACTACTACAACTGGACACCCTACGTAAACATCTATGGATACGGCAGTCGCTACGATTGGGACTACGGCTATCCTTACTACGCACCAGCCACTCGTAGCGATGTCGAAGCGCCAAGCGACAGCATCCCTAACGAAGGTAAAATCCTCAGGATGGGCCGCAGACAGGAACTTAAACAATGACAAGACGGTTCTTTGTCCTTATCCTAATCCTCTTAACCACGGCACTTGAGTCCTTCACCCAGGTGCCGTGGGACTTTGCGTATCCCGACGAGAAAGAGGACAGCATCAGCTCCCTCTCCATCAAGCCTGTCCCGAAACCCGACAAACTGCTGAAACAAATCATACAAAGGCTGGAGCTTGACTTGCAGCAGAAGCACAAAGTCAGGAAGTACAAAGTGAATGCAACCTTCTGGCAAGAAGCTCTTGTCCCTTTTTCCTTTGGTTGCACGCTCTCCGCAGAAGCAGGTGTCGGCCTCGAAAGGGTGGAGTTGGAAGATTTGTGGTACGAAGGACCATACGAGCTGAACGGCCAAGACACCATCCAACTAAGGGACTTCCTTCGCCAGTTCGCAACCTTGAGTCCCGTTCATGCCCACAAAACCTATTCGGAACGAAGCCTGGCAAATTCTCCGCTCCTGAAATATAGAGACACCAAGAGCAACTATAACATCTCGGCATACACTATTAGTGATGAGACGGGCCGAGGAATCCATCGCTTTCAGTTTGCCTGGAAGAAGGGACACAGCATGGACTTCAACTGGGAATTCCACACAGGAGAGATTTCCGGCACAGCCTACTTCGACGTCCCCACCTTGCGTCTGACACAATTCAAGGGCGAAGCGTTTCTGCCCTCAGGCTACGAAACTCGCCTCCGCTACCAGGTTGATTACTACGAAAAGAGCATGACGCCAGTCCTCAAGCAAATAAGGATTGCGGGAACAAAGGACGATATGATTATGCAGGCAACAGTTAAACCTGCCCTATAGCCAGCAGCTCTCGACGGCATCTAACTGGATATCAGTCACATTGATATCCGTCCCCCACACCTCAAAGCCCTTAATCACAGGTCTTTGGGGTGTATTTATTGCCCGTCTGCGCTCCATCGAATAGCTGTAAAGGCCGTCATCGATGAAGACTTCTATCGAAGTGAGGTCGATGTAGATGTCCATCGTCAAGGAAAGACTTGTAGGGTCTTGTGGCGAATAGAACTGACCGTTCAAGGTGTTATGGTTGAGGTCGTAGTCAACAAGCGTTTGTCCATCAAAGCGAAGGCCTGCGCTTGTGGCATAGGTCAGGTTGAGTGTGGCACGAAGATGCACGCAGTCTTGGCTCTGATAAGGTTGCAAAGCCTTGTTGACCTCCTGCCCATTCAAGGCCTTTTCGCTTGAATAAAGCGGCTTCAACAAAGAGGTTACTTCGCTGATAGGCTTGCTTATGAGACGGATGCCATCTTTCGTGGTGCGAAGGGTCAACTCGGTCGGCAGTAACATTTGCCCGCGAAAAGGCATTCCCCGATGGTCGATGTTGGCCCATCCTATCTGTATTCTTCGTCCGTCAGGCACTTCGTTAAATGTCTGAGCGGCATAGATAGTTCCCGTCGAGAAACGGTGTTTGCCGCTTTCTGGCGTGAAGACTTTGCCATCGAAACTGCCTATCATATACGTATTGCTTGCCCCATACATCACCCATCGCACATCATTCGCATTCCCATCAACAGGCAAAGGAAACAGGTCAGGGCACTCCCAGAAGCCGTTCACATGGCTCTGATAAGTCCAGTCCTTCAGGTTGTCAGAAGTATAGATACTATGTCCGTTGCGTTCATTAAGGACGAGAACCCACCAGCCCCCAGGCTTGTACCAGAACAACCTTGGGTCTCTCGTGTCGTGAGTCTGCCATTTGTCGTGCGAATCAATAACAGGATTGCCTTCGTACTTGTGGAGCGTCATGCCCCCATCCAAACTGTAAGCGATACATTGTGTTTCCTTGTCGCTTCTGTCGGCAGTATAGGCATAGACGAGCGGCGGGTTCTTCTTGGTTCCGAAACCAGATGTGTTGTCCTTGTCGAAGACTGCCGAACCGCTGAACATCGTGCCAATTGTGTCAGGGAAAAGCACTGGGGCTTGCTCCGTCCAATGCAAAAGGTCCGGACTTGTAGCGTGTCCCCAAGTCATATTCTCCCATTCGCGCTCAAAAGGATTGTGCTGATAATAAAGATGATACAGCCCTTCATGCCAGATGCAGCCATTGGGGTCATTTATCCATCCGCGTCTCGTCGTAAAGTGGAACTGCGGACGATTCCTCTCTTGATACATCTTCTGAGCATCACGAATAGTGTCCGCCTGATAGACCAGCGAGAGTGCTTCCTCAGGACCGTCAAATGTGATGGTCAACGTCTTGCCCTTGTAAGCCGTCAGGTCCTTGAAGACCCAGTAATCGGGCTCTGGCGAGAGTCGCGCCACAACGTTGAGGTCATCCACACCTTTGGCTTGGAAAGTCAACTTGCGACGCTCTGCATCTTGCGAAATGGGCAGATTCAGGTACTTGCTCTTCACTTTGAAACTCAGCTCGGAAGGCAGAGCGACAACAGACAACAAACAACAGACGAGAGATAAGAGAACGCGTTTCATCATTTTGTAAGGGTTTTCTTGGGCAACAAAGTCGCTGCCAATATGGTCATTATGGGGCTTAAGTAGCAGAAGAAGCAATAGGGTGCATAGACGAGCGTGCTGACGCCCAAGACGCTTGCTTGCGTCATGCCACACGTGTTCCAAGGAATCAGCACAGAAGTCACCGTGGCGCTGTCCTCGCAAGTACGGCTCAAGAGGCGCGATTCGTAACCGTTCTTCTTGTAAGTATCACCGAACATCGTGGCCGTCAGGATAATGCTGAGGTATTGGTCGGCACTGACTACATTGAGGAAGACACCAGAGAATGCCGTGCTTGCCACAAGCGAAACTGTGCCTCGAACCAGTCGAAGCAAAGCTTGCATGATGCTGTCGAGCATCCTTGTCGCTGTCATCGCAGCTCCGAAAGCCATTGCACAAAGGATAATCCAAATGGTGTTGAGCATCCCAGCCATGCCTCTTGTAGCAACCAAAGCGTTGAGGTCTGGCACACCTGTATCGAGGTCTGTGCTGCCATAAACTATGATGAAAGCGCCTCTAACACGCTGGGCCAGCCCTTCATGGTCGGTGCCGGCTATCACGTCAAGCAAGTGCGTCTGGCACCACACAGCAGCCACAACGCCCATCAGCGTTGCGAGGAAGAGCACAACCATCGACGGCAAACGCATCATGATGAGGATAAGAGTCAGCACAGGCACAATGATGAGCCAAGGAGAGATGCAGAATGTCTGTTGCAAGGCGTGCTGAACTGTGGCGACATGCGAGGTGACGACTTCTCCTTGCCCCAGTCCTACGACGGTAAAGATAGTGAGGGTGATGAGGAAAGTCGGCACTGTTGTGTAAAGCATGTAGCGAATGTGAGTGAAGAGAGGCGTTCCTACTGTACTGGAAGCAAGTACCGTCGTGTCACTCATCGGCGATATCTTGTCGCCAAAGTAAGCGCCACTGATGACTGCGCCTGCAATCCATGCTTCCTCGAAGCCGAGTGCTTGGCCGATACCCATCAAGGCGATACCGATGGTGGCTACCGTCGTCCACGAAGAACCTGTCAGCACACTCACCAAGGCACTAATGAGGCAAGCGGAGACGAGAAACCATCTTGGGCTCATCATCTCCATACCATAATATATTATAGTAGGCACAACGCCACTTACCATCCACGCTCCACCAAGTGCTCCGATGAGGAGCAGGATGATGATGGCAGAACTGACGCCTCCCACCTTGTCGCTTATGGCACGCTCGAAATCGTCCCAAGTGATGAGACGCGAAGCAATGCCGATGCAGACGCAAAATGCCGTTGCTACAAGCAAAGCCATCTGCGATGCTCCAGCCAGCGTCTCGTCACCAAAGATGCTGACAACAAGAGCTACGAGTGCCACCAGTATTACCAGTGGCACACACGATAGCCAAAGAGGAGGAAGGCGCTTCACTTAAGCGACTTTGTTGAGCTTCTTGATAATCGAGAAGATGAAGATAGCTGCGAGCAGACAGATTGCCATCAGCGTGCCCCAAACGACGGTAAGGTTCATGCCCCACATGTGTCCGGGAATGCTGACAAGCTTGTTGCCGATTGCCGTTGCAACGAACCATCCACCCATCATCATGCCTTTGTACTTCACGGGAGAAACCTTTGTCACGAACGAAATGCCAATTGGACTCAGCAACAACTCTGCAAAGGTAAGGATGAGGTATGTTCTAACCAGCAAAGAAGGACCAACGTTTGCCTGATGAATATGATTCACAGGATCTGCAGCGGGAAGTCCTACTGAATCCAACGTAAGCCACAGATAAGCACAGGCTGCAACAAGCATACCCAAGCCAATCTTGACGGGAGCCTTAGGTTCTTTACCCTTGCTAGCCAGCCAACCGAAGAGGGCAACGCTGACAGGCGTCAGAATGACCACAAAGCAGGGGTTGAAGTGCTGGAAAATGGGAGCAGAGATAGCAGTCGTTACACCTGCAGCTGGAACCATATTGTAGAGGAAGAACGCACCTGCAACAATCATGATAGCGGCAAGGATGCGTGGCAAACCCTTCGACTGGAAGATGCCGAACAAACCATAAACAATGAAGATGAGAGCCAAAAGGTTGCGCACATCGAACATCATGCTCTCGATGCCTGTAGAGGTCGTAGCAGTATATTCATCTGCGAACCAAGTCAAAGTCAAGCCGTTCTGGTGGAATGCCATCCAGAAGAAAATTACAACTGCAAAGACGAGGCAGAGGCAAACGATGCGTTCCTTGGTGTCGTTCTCTGCAGGAACTTCTGCTTCTTGGGTCTCAACAGCCTTGTCGGCCTTCTTTGTTGCGCCAATCACATGAGCGAAGGTCTTCTTGCCCAAATAATAGATAAGGATAGAGGCAATCACGCTGACGCAAGCAACGGCAAAGGCAAAGTGATAGGAGTCGGCTTTGCTGTAACCGAGAGACGTCTGTGCCCAGTTCATGATGGCAATGGCTGCCGTCGGA
>JAGCFN010000214.1 GCA_017650085.1 Bacteroidaceae bacterium
ACGAAAAAGTTTGGTAGGAACAAAAAAAAGTTCTACCTTTGCACCCACAAACTTAAGGAACGGGATGTAGCGCAGTTGGTAGCGCACACGTCTGGGGGGCGCGAGGTCGCAAGTTCGAGTCTTGTCATCCCGACCTTCGAAGGAGCAGCAAACTTGGCAACAAGATGGCTGCTCTTTCTTTTTGTTTATAGTTCGCTTGCGACTGGTTGGATATCTGTCATCCAGTCGGAACCCGAGGCTGCAATGTTTCCGTCGGGTGTGACGAGGATGATGTAGGGCAGCTCCCTGATGCCCCATTTCTGCACAAGCGGACTTGAGAGGCTGAGGAAATCGCAATAGCTGGGGAAATCGATGGAATCGCGTTCCTCGTTTCTATAAAGTTGTGACTCGTCAGCATCAAGCGAATAGCTGATGAGTTCGATGTCCTTACCCTTCCCTTTCAGTTCACGTCGCAGCCTGCGTGCACGATAGATGGCACCCGCACTGCCTCCTTTCCAGTTTGCCCAAAAAGCTATGAGCAGGAGCTTTCCGTTATAGTCGCCTTTCTTTATGGTTCTTTGCTCAGCGCCGTTGCCGCCATGACCAGGCTTCAGAGTAAGAGAGAAGTCGGGAAGAGGATTGCCGACACGCAACAATCCGAGCGAACGGACACGCGAAGAGAGTTTCGAGAGAGCAAGATCATCGGGACAGGCACGGCATAAACTGTCGTAAAGCGCAGTCGTTTCCTTGACGGAAGCCTCTTCGTCACAAAGATAATAGGTGGTGAAGAGGTATCGGCTCAAAGCAAGTGTCGGATACTCGAGGATGTAATTGTGAGCGATGTTCTTCGTCTCTTCCCCCGATTTTCCGTTAGTTTCCTGACGGAACTCTGTGTAGAGTTCGTTATCTTCCGAGCCGGAAACTTCCACTTCACTAAGGTTCTGGGCATCACCTTTTATGGCAATATCATCACCAGGACCGGCAAAGACGACAAGTTCCGACTGGTTTGGGTAGAGGATGTGAAGTGTAGCAGGCTGAACTGTAGGCAATGTATAGGAGAAGATTCCATCTACAATGCGCAAAGTGTCGAGCCTGTCCAAAGCCTCGTCGGTGCTGTAGATAAGGAATTCGCCCTGCTCCAGGTTCGCGAACTCCCCTTCGAGTCTGGCCTCCTTAGGGTGTCCCGTACAACAGAGCAGGGCGAAAGATATTGCTATGTAAGCAAGGTTTTTCACATCTTTCTATTACTGGAGCAGGCTTTTCACTGCGTTTGCATACTTCACGAACTCATAGTCGTTGGCTGCACGCTTAGCGAGAGATGCGTCCTGACGAATGGCACTTGCCAAAGCGCTGGTAACTGTGCTGGCATCGCCAATACGTGCTGCGAGGATGGCCTGCAGGTAGCTTGTGATGGCGTCAGCATTCTTGATGCTTGCCAGAGTGTTCTTTGCGCTGGTATAGTCCTTTGCAAGAATCTGGGCGAGAGCAGCGCTGTTGCTCTTCACACCAGCCAAATCGGCGGCAGCCTGAGTGTAGTTACCCTTTGCAATGTTGAGGTTGCCCATCACTTCCCTGAAGGTGTCGGAGCCGCTTCCCTTGGCGAGATACCTCTCGGCTGCAGCGATGTCGCCATCCTTGAGAGCCAGAAGAGCGAGGTTTGTATTGACTTCTGCAGCATTGTTATTGATGCTTGAAGCCTGCCTCAAGTAGCTCTTTGCCTGTTCGCTATTGCCGTTTGCGATTGCCTGCTGTGCCATGTTGTTGAGTGCACGATAGTCGCTGGGATATTGCTGAGCGATGGTTTGGTTCCATTGCTGACGTGTAGCGCCATCCGTCACAAGCTTGTTGGCACCATAAACCAGTTCTTCCACGCTGAGTTTGCTGGGATCTTCGCTGAACTGAGCAAGGATCTGGTCGTCGCTACGGCCAATGACTTCGTAGTTTACAATGAGTCTTGCACGACGAAGTTCAGGCAGAATGCTCTCCTTAATGTCTGTGAAGACTTCGCTCATGTTACGGATCTGCTGCTCGCGCTCCTCAGGATCTTTGTACATGGACAAAACGCGAAGGATGACTTCCTTGTCCTGAAGGTTGCTCTTGCTGATGAGTTCCTGGAAACCGTCCCAGTCCTCAGCTGTGAACTTGGTGTCCACATCGGCATTCATCTTAATCTTCTTGAGCTCTTTCTTCAGGTAGTCGGCGCTGACGTCCTGACGCTTCTCGGCCAGTTTCTCGTTGAAAGAGAGCTTGCCGTCGGGGCTTGCATAAGCGCTTACCTCGATGTTCTGGAGTGCACGTGTCTCTTCGTTGTCGTTGATTTCACGAAGGATCTTGCCCAAGTCCTTGATGCTTACGGTGCTGAGCTCGCTGGCACGAAGGTTAGCCTGGTTAATGAGGAACTTGATGTTAGCCTCCTGCTTCTGTTCCATGATGCGCTGGAAAGCGTCTGGGGCGGTTGCGCCATTGATGTTGCAACGGCCGAGAAGATTGCTTGTGGCGAGTACGCCGTAGCCTATCTTAACCTCAGGAATGCTGACGGTTTTGTTGCCAAGTTTGGCGTCGAAGCGTGCATAGAGGTCGCTCTTCATCATGGGCTCTTCGTAAGTGAAGCTGCTCTTCATGGCATATACGCCACCCATCTTGTAGCTTACCGTTGTGCCGTTGCCCTCGACTTTCTCGCCTTGGAAGGTTGCGCTCTGTCCTACAGATTCGCCACCCTCGTACTTGAGGACGGGAGTTACTGTGACAACAGCCTTCTTCTTCATGTACTTGACGGGGAATGTGCCGTTGATAGTGGCAGGTACTTCGCCGCCAACGAGTTCGAGAGGTGTGGGGATAACAGTAAAGTTTTCGTCTGTGAGCTTGCCGAGCTTGCTGCAAGAGCTCAGAACGAAGGCAGATGCGGCTGCCATGAAAATAAGGAATTTTGTACTTTTCATTGTATTTTTTATGTTTGAATTTAGTTTTTCGGCCGCAAAGGTACAATAAATAAATGGAATAGCGCGCGTGCGAGCCAAAAAACTTTCAACTTTTTCGAAAAAACTTTCAGCTTTAGACGAGAGTCAGGACATCTTGAGGCTTTTCTGCCAAGATTGTGGCACCATGAGCGACAAGAAAGTCCCTGCTGCGGAAGCCCCAAAGTACAGAAATGCAAGGCAAGCCGGCATTCGATGCAGTTTGAAGGTCCACATCGGAATCTCCAACATAAATCGCCTCCTCTTTCGAAACGCCGAGTTGACTCAAAGCTGCTTCCACCATATCAGGTTCAGGCTTTCTGGGAATGCCTTGCTGCTCGCCGATTGCCACATCTATAACACCCTTGAAGAAGGTCCGGGCCAGCTCGTCAACCCCAGTCTGCAACTTGTTGCTGACCACAGCCATACGATATCCTCTGGCATGCAAAGTCATAAGTAAGGTGGCGATGCCTGGATAGAGGCACGTATGGTCTTGGCAATGAATGACATAGTGCGCCCTGAAGGCTTCGAAGCACTTCTCCAAAACGGTAGATTTAGTGCCTTCTGGAACCGACCTTTCAATGAGTTTGCGAACGCCATTGCCAACGAACTTGCGTACTTCATCTAGGCTTCTTTCAGGCAGACTGCAGCTACGAAGAGCATGGTTCACACTCAGGAAGAGGTCCTCGAGCGTGTCCGTCAGGGTTCCATCCAGGTCGAATATGATTGCCTTATACTTCATCTTTGTCACTTTGGCGCTGCAAAGGTACGAAAATTTTATGTAACATTGGTATTATTAGGGCAAAGATTTTGGAAGTCAAAGAAATGACACTTTGTCAAGCAAAATGGCAAATTAGATTACATATTGATTTTCCGTAAAACGAAAATAAGGGCATCGGAAGAGGCAAAGCGTCCCTGACCCCAAATTTATGCGATTTTCAGGCGATTTCGCAACTGCTTGAGAATGTGAGAGATACACTTTTCTCAGCCTGAAATGACAGGCAAAATCACGTCAAAAAGCACAAAAAACGGGCCATTTCATCGTTATATTTGGGTCATTTTAACGTGTGAAATCACCAAACGACTACAGTGACGTTTGCAATTATATAGTGTGACGTTTGGATTTTACCTTGCCCATATTTTCAAACTTGGCACATTAAAGCGGCAGATATGGTGTTTTTCGAGCTATTTTGTCTCACATTACGTCTACTTCAGAAATAGCAAAAAGAAAGCAATTTCGCATATTTGGTGACATTTTGTCAAACTTTGCCCAACCTATCGGAAGCAACATTTTTTTTATAATTATAGTCACTTTTTTGCACGATTTTGCTTGTTATGTCAAATTATTTTGCTAATTTTGCTCCGTCACTCGCAAAAAAGGACTAAAAATCGAAGCATGAAAAAAGCTTTTCTACAATATTTGTCGATATGTTTCCTGACACTTGTTGGGACCACACAAGCCTTTGCAGACTTGACATTTTCGCAAGTCCAAAGTGGCTTCCCAATTGTTGGAAGCGACAGAAACGCTGTGTTCATCGTGGATGCGAACGATGCCGAAGTGGTCACGACGGCCAGTCGTTGCGTCATTCGCGACATTCAGACAATAACGGGAAAAAGCCTCACCCTAGCCCTCTCCAAAGGAGATGGGAATATGATGCCGCAGCAGTTCTCCCCTCTTTTGGAGGGGATGGGGGAGGCTGCCATTATTGCCGGAACTATCGGCCAATCTGCCATCCTCGACAATTTGATTGCTGATGAAAAGGTCGACACTACAGGTCTGACGGGTGTTTGGGAAGCCTATTCGCTTCAGCTGGTACAGACTCCGACCGAAAACATCGGCCAAGCTCTCGTCATTATGGGTGGCACACCAAGAGGAACGGCTTACGGACTCTTCGAAATCAGCCGTAGAATCGGGGTTTCGCCCTATGTTTGGTGGGCCGATGTGGAACCCGCTCCGATGTCCTGCATCTATGTTTCTGGAGACAGAACCAACGTCGAAAAGCCTTCCGTAAAGTATCGTGGCCTCTTCATCAACGACGAGGATTGGGCGCTTCTGCCTTGGGCAAAGAAAACAATAGACGCCTCGTACAATAACATCGGACCCAATACTTACGAGAAAGTCATGGAGCTTCTGCTCAGACTTCGTGCCAACTGTCTTTGGCCAGCCAAGCACGGCAGTTCGCGAGCCTTTTGGTCGATGGAGGAGAACAAGCGTTTGGCAAAGGCTTGGGCAATAGTCATGAGCTCTGGCGACAGCATGCTTCGCGACAATCTATGGGAATGGCCACGCTTCAAATCGGGCAATAACAGCAGCAACTTCACGTTTGCCACCAATCCTCAGGGTTGTTACGATTATTGGGCAAAACGGGCTGGCGAGGCTCGCGACTATGAAGGCATCTATGATATAGGTATGAGGGGACTGCAAGACGTTGCCCTACTCGGCTATGAAGGGCAAGCTGCTCAGCTTCAGGGACTTAGGGATATCATTGCCGCTCAACGCGAAATCATTACGGATTCCCTTGGTGGCGACCCGACGAAGGTGCCTCAAATCTATATTCCATACAAGGAAGCGCTCACGCTCTACAATGCAGGACTGAAGATTCCAGACGATGTGACAATGTGTTGGGTTGATGACAATTACGCTTACATCAGGCAGTTACCCACCACTCAAGAGCGCAAACGAAGTGGCGGACACGGCATCTACTACCATCTCAGCTACCTGGGGAACCCCTGTTCCTACATTTGGCTCTCCACCATTTCACCCTCTCTCATCAGTTATGAACTGTCAAAAGCCTACGAAAACGGCATGCAAAGGTTCTGGATGGTGAACGTTGGAGACATCAAACCTGCGGAAGTCGAGTTCGAGTTCTGTATGGAATTGGCTTGGGACGTTAACTCCTGGACGCCAGACAAAGCGTGGCAGTTCTCAAGATGGTGGGCTGAGAAGACCTTCGGAGCTGATTTTGCCGATGAAATGGGTGAAATTCGACTCGAACATTACCGTCTTGCAGCTCAAAGCAAACCTGAAACTGTCTGGCATCTCAGCTTTACAATTCCAGAGATGGAACAGCGCATCAAGGACTATCAGGCACTCGCCGTTCGCGTCCAAAACCTTGAAGCAAGCATCCCAGAACGTTTGAAGGATGCCTACTTCGAACTCTTCACCTACCCTATTCTCGCGACAGCCGCACAAAACATCAAGGCTTATGGCGCAAAGTTGAGCTTCTGGTATGCAGGTCTTGGCGACCATATTCGTTCCATGAAATACGCCAATCTGGCTCGCACGGCCTATAGCGACATCGTCTATCTCACGAACATATTCAATACGCAGACTGCTGGAGGAAAGTGGAACGGCATGATGGACAAGTCGCCTAACGCGAGTGATACGGGCTCACAATTCGGCATGCCTTATGCAGCAACTGCAAGTGATGTCAATAGTGCCAAGGGAGAGATTCCAGACGAGGGTTATATCTATGTTCAAAGCGACAGTTATACGAACAGTCGAGGCGATTGGAAAACGCTCGAAAACCTTGGTGTAGGCGACAAAAGCATCACGGTTTGGCCCATCGACTACACAACCTATACAGCCACAAACGCTCGCAGCAGAGCACCTTATGTCGAGTATACTTTACCCCTGGAAAAGGGCAAATATCAGATTATCGTACGTTGTCTGCCCACTTTCCCCATTACGACTGCCAATGACCTATGTGTAGGAATGGCTGTCGGAGCTGGCACCATCACCTCGAAAAGCATTAAGTGTAGTGCCGAAACGAATATTTGGAGTGACAATGTGATGCACGGCTACTCCGAAGCACGCTTCTCGTATAATGCGACGACGGCAAAGGATGTGGCCTTCCGATTCTATGCCATGAACCCGGCCATCGTGATAAGTCAGATCGTCTATCGCAAGACAGATGCGGAAGACCTTACCCTCACCAACCAACTTCTCGTTAATGCCGACTTCGAACTCTACAAGAGCGGCTCTTCCGTACTTACCAATCCGACTGGTCAAATACAGCGAGGAGTGCCTTATGGATGGACTTTGGAGGGCACTATGTCTGGCAATTCCTACGGCATCAGCAATAGTGACGGATCCATAAACTACAACGACGGAGGTTCCATTTGCTGGTTCAAGGCCAAACCTATGCCTGAAAACTTCTGCCTCTACCAAACCATTCCAGCCGACAAACTTGAGCCTGGCGTCTATGAAGTCGGGTGTTGGCTCTGGAACCAATCAGGCAAACGAGGTCCTTGCCGACTCTTCGCCAACAATCATGTCCAGTATTATGCCCACAAGAGCGACTACGACAAGATTCTCAAGGCTGACGAAGTGAGCACTTTTGCCGGCCATAAAGCAGGCTACGAAACGCATACAATCATGCATCCCATGCGGGTTGTGCTCCAAGTTCACGAGGGAGAAGACCTCAAGGTGGGCATCAAAACCAGTTGCATAGGCAACGACGGCAAGATGACAGACGAGACAGGATGGTTCAAAGTGGACCATTTCACCATTCACAGAATAGGTGATCTTCCGCAGGAAAACACGGATTCTCTCACACAAGAACTCATCGTGAACAGCGATTTCGAGTATAAATCGGAGTCAGAACTCGCGAATGGAACAACCGTAAGGGGTGTTCCCTATGGCTGGAACCTTTCTTATTCTGGCACCTACAGCACAAGCAATTCCGGTCTTTACGGCAAGGGCGAAGGAATGCACGGCCTGAACTATTGCGCTTTCACACCTGCCGGTTATAGTCCGATGCCTAATGATCTCTGCCTTTATCAAACGATACCTGCCAGCAAACTGCAGCCAGGAACATATCGCATAAGCTGTCTTTTCTGGAGCGAAGCAGGGCTGGAAGGCATGGGACGACTCTTCGCAAACGACGAGGTGCAGTATTACGGCTCGCCTCACGACTATGAGCAAAACCTGACCTGGGGAGAGAACAACTCCTTTGCATCGTACATCAGCGAAGCCGTCGACGGCAAATCCATGCAGGAGCTCAGCGTCGAAGTTACCGTTGAAACAGGCGAAGACCTTACGCTTGGCATCCGTTCTGGCTCCATCAAGGGCGACGGTACACAAGTCACAGGCTCCAATCGTACAGGTAAGTTCCGTGTTGATTACTTCCGCATAGAGCGTATCTCGAACGACGACCCTGATGGGATCCAGCCAGTTTACAATTCACAACTCGCCGTTCATAGTTCCGCAGTATATAACCTCAACGGACAAATGGTGAATGTCAAAAGGTTAAACAACTTGCCGAAAGGCATATATATAAGAAACGGAAAGAAAATCATCATAACAAATAACTAATCAAATAACCACATGAAACGTAAACTTTACTCCTTTGTCCTTGCAGGCATGATGATGTTTGTAGGGCAAACTGCATGGGCAGACCTGCAGCAGAATGAGGATGGCGCGTACCTGATCGGAAGCAAGGCCGACTTGCAAGCCTGGTCGGAGATGGCTGGCTACGAAAGCACAGACGTTGTATTGACCAATGACATCACAGGCCTCGACTTCATGCTCTGTACGAACTCCGCTTCGTACTCCGGCACTTTCGACGGAGGTGGGCACACCATCACACTCAATTATGACTTCGAAGGAAAACAGACAGGCATGTTCTACAACTTCGCAGGTACTGTGAAGAACCTCATCGTAGGTGGCAGCATTCGCGCTTCCTTCAAGAATTGTGCAGGACTTGCGGCTTGGAACTGGAGCGACAATGCCAAGTTCGAGAACGTGGTCAGCATTGTCAACATCGACGTGGACTACGACGCCAATGCCTCCAACGCTGGCTTTATCGGCTACGCAGCACGCAGTTGTACCTTCAACAACTGTATCTCAGCCATCAAAGTAAGTGGTAATCAAGGCTACAACCACGGCTTTGCAGGATGGGTGACAAGCGGCAAAACCATGAACTACGTCAATTGTATCTCCATTGCAGAAGTGGAAACCATGAGCACCTTCTCTTGGGGCAACCCAGCTGACCGTGCCTCTCACACCAATTGCTTCTGCTTGCAACAAGATGCAGATGCAGCAACGGCTCTCAGTGGCTGCACCTATATCACCTATGATCAAGTGGCAACTGGCGAACTATGCTTCAAGGCAAATGGCGACCAAAGCGTTATCAATTGGTACCAGACACTAGGACAAGATGCTTTCCCTCTGCCCTTCTCTAATGGTCACGGACAGGTCTATGCCGTTGGCGAAGTGAATTGTGCAGGCGTGGCTTTAGGTGAAGTGACTTATAGCAATTCCAACGACACGCCGACTCCCAAGCATAACGATGTCAACGGATGGTGCTCTGTCTGCGGACAGCTTATGCAAGATCACATTACACCCAATGCTGACGGCTTCTATGAGCTGGGCAGCGTGGCCGATGTAGAGTGGTTTGCTGCAATGGTTAACGAGGCTCATCAGGTTACCATCAACGGTATGTTGACTGCCGACATTGATTATCAGGGAGAAGTAAATGCTCATACTCCCATCGGCCTCAACACCACCTTCAAGTACAACGGCACCTTCGACGGACAAGGTCACCGCATCAAGAACATGATTATCGACGGCACAAGCAACTTCCAAGGTTTCTTCGGCATCGTTCGCGGCGCAACAGTCATTCGCAATCTCATCATTGACAGGAGTTGCTCCGTGACTGGTCCTTCAGGTATCGGCGGCATTGCAGGAGCTGCACAGGTTGATGCAGGTTCGCCGCTCGTCATAGAAAATTGTGTGAACGAAGCAACAATTACCGCAACGAGCGGCTCTGCAAGCGGTATCCTTGGCGTAGGACAAAGCGGATATCCCACACTTCAGATAAAGAATTGCCTCAACACAGGCGAAATCACTGGCGCTCCCGCTACCGCCTTCTGCGCTTGGATTAACAAGGGAGGCAGCTCTATGACAAATTGTGTCAACTTGGGAACCATCAATGGTGCCGACCTTGCAGGCAACAAGTTTACCTGGTATTGCCAACTCATACGCTTCGAGCCTGGCACATTGACAATGACAAACTGCTACGACTTCACAGACTTTGATGACCAAGGAGCAGGGCATCAGGGCACAGATGGTGATTGGCTTACCGACGAGCCTCTCGAGAGCGGTGAACTGTGTTTCACCCTCAATGGAGACCAATCCGTGCTTACATGGAACCAACGCCTTGGCACAGATGCTTATCCTGTACCTTATTATATAGAAGGTGGCCAAGTTTATGCAGGAGGACAGCTTAACTGCGACGGCACGCCTCTTGATGTCACTGGCTACAGCAACACACCAAGTGGCGAGATTCCTCCTCACGAATACGAGGACGGCTTCTGTATCAACTGCGGAAATGGTGATCCAAATTACGCTCCCCTCGAAGATGACTTCTATATGCTGAGCAATGGAAGCCAACTTTACTGGTTTGCACGCATGGTCAACGAGTTCGGCAACTCGGGTTGGAATGCTCGTCTCGCCGAGGACATTGATATGACTGACTATAGCGATCTGTTTGAACCTATCGGTAATGGTACCAATCCCTATCGCGGACATTTCGATGGTCAGCAGCACCGCATCAGCGAACTGCACATCAACGCCACTGCAAACTACGTCGGCTTCATTGGACGTTGTGGCAATGGTGCACTCATCGAGAACCTCTTGCTCGACGAGACTTGCTCCATCAACTCAACAGGCGAATGCGTGGCATTAGTTGGCGGCACTTACCAGATGGCAGGCAACGTCACACTTCGCAACCTTGGCAACATGGGTAATGTCTATGCAACAGGTGTGCAGGCAGCAGGCATATTCGGTGGCAACACAGGCAGCCAGACGACGCTGCTCATCGAGAACTGCTTCAGCACTGGTGCCATCGAAGGTCGCAGCGATGCAGGTGCCCTCGTTGGATGGGGTGGAAGTGGCGGCAAAGCTACCATTAACAACTGTTGGAGTTGCAGCGAGGTGCAAGGCTATAGCGAGGGCAAGAATCTCTACTTCGCTCGCGTCACAGACGGTCATCTCTCCAATAACTACTGCACAAGCGAGATTGAACAGCAGGTCGCACTCATCAGCTACGACGAGATTATGGACGGCACACTTTGCTACAAGCTTAACGGCGACCAGAGCACAATTGCTTGGTTCCAGAACCTTGACAATGGCAGCGAAATTGACGACCAACCTCTGCCTTTCTCTGATGGACATGCTCAGGTTTATCCTAAAGGCAAGATGCTTTGCGACGGCACGATTGACCCGTCTGGCATGACCTACTCCAACAACAACGAAGTAGTCATTCCCGACCACCACTTCGAAGATGGTTTCTGTACTGTCTGCGGACAGGAAGACACCAGCTATACAGGCTTCCTTGCTATCATCAAGAATGCCAACTTCACCAACGACAGCAACTTCTGGACAGGCAATGAGTTTGCTGTCAGCAATGGTGTAGCTGAGCAGGCAGGCAAGACATTCGATACGCATCAGGACATCACAGACCTCGAGAACGGTGTCTATAAGCTTCGTTTGCAAGGCTTTAGCCGTGCTGCTGCCCTCGACAGCGAGAGCTACGAGAATTTCGAGGAGGACATGATGCGCAACACTTATTACTATGCAGAGAGTGCAGGCAAACGTCAGGCACGTCGTCTTGTGGACATCACTGCTGACGGCAAGGATGCCAAGATGAACAATGGCGTTGGTGAGACGCAACTTCCTAATGGCGAATACGTTCCCACGAATACCGCTGCTGCTGCTGTTTATATGAGCAAAGGACATTATTGGAACGCTCCTCTTTATTTGGCAGTTACCGACGGAACTCTTCGCATCGGCTTGGCTAACCAGATCAATGCAGCAGGTGCTTGGAGCGTCATCGACCGTGTACGTATCGAGTACGTTGGCAATGATGCCGAGGCATATGCTCTCATTGCCCAACAGATTGTTGATGATGCCCAGCATTTGGATGAAGTTTTAGGTCAGGAAACACTCAAGGATGCTTATCAGGACATTCTTGACAATGCTGAGAATCTGACCGAAACTGATGCCATCCTCGACGCTGCCGACCAGGCAAGCCGTCTGCCCGACCAGATCAAGCTCAGTGTGGCTGCCTACGAGAACTATGCTGCAGCCATCGGGGCCATTTACAGTGAATGGGAAAGTCGCGACGACCTCGTTGGCGAGGATGCCGACAGGCTCGAGACTTACTTGACAGAGGAAAATGAACCTTCCGAGGACTTCCCCAACGGTACATATCTCTATATAGTGGAAAACCGCCAGCTCGATGCAGAGCAACTCAATGCTGAGATTGCCTTTGCACAACAGTTGCTGCAGACAGCCATCCTGAACAGCGCTTCCGAGGGTTCCGACCTTACCTCTCTCATCGTCAATCCCAAGTTCGACAATGCAGAGGCCTGGTACGGTTGGACCGTTACCCAGGGTCGCACAGAAAGCGGTTATAACATGGTTCACAATGGTGGCTTCACCGACGTCTTCCCTGTCGCAGCTGCTTACAACCTGACATTTGAAGTCAGCCAGGAGATAACTGGTTTGAGCAACGGCATCTATGCGCTCACAGCACAAGCCTTCCATCGTCCGGGTGCAGGTCACGAAGGTCTCTTCGACGGCACGGACATCATCCCAGCACAGCTCTTCCTTGGCGAATACGCAACTCCCGTGATGAGCGTCTATTCCGACCAGGTAAGCTATGCCGACGCACTGAATGGTGTCAATTGCCGCTACGATGCAACCGAAGACGAGTCGGCTCCTCATAATGGCGAGCAGACAGGTAGCGTCGACATTGATACGGAGGAGGGCTTCATCCCCGATAACATCTATACCGCCAGCTTTGCATTCCATGGCGACCGCTACGAGCAGACAGCATACGGCATTGTCAAGGATGGCAAGCTCACAATAGGTATCCGTAGCGTCGACGAGCCTTGGCGCAACAAGAACCTGACCATTTGGGGCAACTTCCGCCTGACGTTCCTTGGCGAGAACAGCAATGCCATCAACAGCATTCTCGACCAGTATAGCGACCGCATCGAGCTCATTGACCAGCAGCGCTACGACCAGGAATACTACATCAGCCAGTCGCATATCGATGCCATCCGCAATAAGGTTGAGGAGGCCAGGAGTGCCGATACCGGGACACAGCTGCGACTCATCGAAGAGATGAACGCCGAGTTCGCAGCCATTCCTGCCAGTGCAAACGTTTACAAGCGTCTGTTCGAGATTGCACAATTCGCAACGGATATGGCAGACGGACTTGAGCCCGGCGAACTTCAGGACCAGATGTCGGAGGTCTATAACGAACTCGAGGGCATTGTCGTGGACGGTTCTCTGACCGACGAAGAGGTTGAGCAGAAGATTGCGGAACTGATGACGAATCCCATCATCGGTGGTGTCGTTTATGTTCAGGGCGACCTCTACGACGAGAACAGCGAGAATGGCGAATGGAACTACAGCCAGATGTGCTCGCTCTATCCCCTCCAAATGAATGAGGACGGCAAGTTTGTGGGCACTGTCACCTTGCAGGACCGCAGCCGTCGCATTGGCGGTTACCAGCGTGCAGGCCTTTACTTCCGTCGCATCAACACCGTTTACAAGTGTCCCGATGGCACTCGTAGCTTCATCACTCCCGGTCGTCAGCACTTCGATGTGCAGCAGGGTGGCAGCGACTTCCAGGCACTCAATGGCACTTACAACGTTGTGCTCGACCTGGAGAACATGACCGTTGATTTCGACCTGCAGGACGAATACAACTGGGACAACGCAGTCTTCGTGACGGGTACGCTCAACAATCGTCAGGGTTCCCTCATGCGTTGGAAGAACGACGAGCAGGTGCCCTTGCAGCACATGGGCGGCGGCAAGTACGTCGGTGTCGTTGACCTCGTCAACGACAACTCCAATCCCTTCTGCTCGTTCGGCATCATGGCTTGTCGCAGCACAGACGAGATGGTGAACTTCAGCCAGACCGTTCGCGGCAGTTGGACAGAGGCCCGATATGGCAGCGAAGAGCAATACCTCGAGATTGGCAGCGGTCAGGAAGTGACCGACCTCGTTCGTGGCCTTGACCGCACATGGCGCATCTCGCCTGCAGGCAAGTACCTCATCGAGTTCGATATGGACAAGGCCAGCATGAAGGCTACCCTGCTCCAGACGAAGGGTAATGGCAGCGAAGCCAACCCCTATCAGATCGCCGACAAGTACGACCTCATGTCCGTTCGCGACCGGCTCATCGACGGCAAGACTGTCTATTTCAAGCTCACATCCGACATCGACATGAAGGGCGAGGGATGGTGGCCCCTGAACAGCACCTTCAATGCCAACAGTTATGAAGACGGTTATGGAAAGGGCATTTCTCTCGATGGTAACAATCATATCATCAAGAACCTGACCGTTGCTGCCCATCACGACAACGGCTTCGAAACAGGCTTCTTCGGAGCCCTCGTCGGTAGCGTCAAGAACCTTGGCTTCTACAATGCAAGTGTCGAAAGTGGCATAGCTCAGAACACAGGCATCTTGGCTGGTCTGCTTGGAACAGACGAAGGGACGGCCGTTGTGGAGAACTGCTACGTCCATGGCAAACTGGCGAATGTGGATGCAGGCAGCACCAGTGCAGCCGGTGCCGTTGCAGGTGTGGCCGTCAATGGCACGATAACCAACGTCTATGCCAATGCCAACATCCATGGCGAAGGCATTCTGGGTGACTTCATCGGAATTGGCAGTCCCTCGCTGACCATTGCCAACAGCTACTCTGCAGGTAAGGCGAACGGCAGCCAGGCCACTGTTGCCATCGGCGACGAGCAGGGCAGCAGCACCAGCAATTTCCTCTTCTTTGGCGTACAGAACCAAGCGGAAATCAGCGACATCGTTTGGAAGTGGGAAGGCTGGCACCAGGATGGCACCATCGGACTCGGTTGGCCCTTGCTCCAATGGCAAGTTGAGCGTGGCGACTATGTTGCACTTTGTGGTTACAGTACACCTGGCGACGTGAACGTCGATGGCGATGTCACAATAGCCGATGGCGTAGCCGTTCTGAATGCCATGGCAGGTCAGGAAGTTCTTGGCGAAGCCGATGTCAACGGCGATGGCGAGGTAACCATCGCAGACTTCGTAGCCGTTCTGAACATTATGGCAGGACAATAACAGTCTCGGCCGCCAATAAAAATCCAAGCCCCCTGCGGTCCTTTTCCGTGGGGGGCTTGTTATGTTGAAGAACTAGGTTAACCTAATTCGCAAACATCACACGTGAAGATTGTAAACATCAAGTGTGACGTTTGGCATCGACACTACAGTCATTTTCAAACGTCGCTGCAGTTGTTTAGAAACAAGTCAGCCCGCCTGACAAACTGCCAAGCGGGCTGAACTTATCTGTTATTTCCCTATTTCCCCCTAAAGGGGGTCAGGGGGTCTTACCATTCTTCGTCCCAGATGTTGATGGCGCCTTTTACCAGAGCATCATCTCCTTCATCGGCATAATCGTCGTTCAGTTCTGCTGTGTCACCATCTTCTTTAACATTGAGGGGAGAACCTGCAAGAGGTAAACTCATAGCGAGGCTAACCTGAAGTGCCTCTGGTGTGATATATGACTTTTTCATTACTTCAAAACTTTTTTACCGTTAATAATGTTGATACCCTTCTGCATCTTGCTAAGACGCTGACCTGCAAGATTGTAGATGCCTTCGTTAAGGTTAGCGTTAAGGTCAATAATGCCTGTCGGATCATCTTCAAGGTTGATAGTGAATGACTTAGCGCCAGAAAGCTCTGCAGGAACCTGAATATATGCACGATTCTTAGCAACCATATTATTCTTTGCCTTGTAGAAGCCAAGGTTATCGCCTTGAGGTTTAGAGAGAACATAGATGTATTCTTGAGTCGTTTCGTCGTAAGACACATGTTTACCTTCGCCACGAACGAAGACATTGTTCTCCACAGCATCAGTCTCACCTGTGCAAACAAGGATGTCTTCTGTAACTGCACCATTAGCACTATAGAGCAGCACACCTGTATCAGCAGGAACCTTTGTGATTTCGTGGAAGGTCAAAGTCGAGCCTTCTACAGTAGGATAGAACGCCTTGATGCTGGAACCAGTGAAGTCAAGAGCATTGTCGCTAGCATAAGTGCTGTACTTAAGATCACCAACGGAAACAGATTCATATTCAAGAACAACATTCGGCAACTCCTTATAGAGAACAACATCATGTAGTGTGTTCTTATATGTACAGAATCGCGGTTGATTTGAGTTATACATTATATAACGATTCGAAAGATAATTATTGTTTATCTTCAAGACACCTTCCACATAAGAGATTGTCCATTCCGTTCCACTTGTTGATGGGTTTTCTGTACTTTGTAAATAGTTGCCATCAGTATTAACGTAGAGGCACTTACCGTTTTCTACTAAGAACCAACTACCTTCACCTGCACCTTGCAGAACAATAGGAGTTGCAGCAAGTGTGGTGTTATCAATCTTATTATCTGAAATACCTGTTGTTGTAATATGAGCATACATATTAGTATTGTCAACACCATTCATCACCTTACCCATAAGTGAACCTCCTTCCTCATATTCGTAAACAACTAAATAGCGTTTGCCTGCTTCGAGGTCAGAAAGAGAAGTTATCTTTTGATAAACTCCTGAACCTATAACAACATCCACAAAACCATAGTCTTTCTCAATAGTAACCACCAGTGTTGCAGCTGAAGGCTTATAACCATCGTTGCCTTCGAAAGTGGCAGTAATGGTTGCTGTACCTGTTTCACCTCCAAGTAATAGACCATTATTCCAGGAAGCGACACTACTGTTAGTTGTTGTGAATGTAACTTCCACATTATTAGGATTATTGAATGTTGGGACAGTGTATTCGTGACCTTCTGTAAAAGTCAATGCCTCAACAGAGAATGCTATTTCTGCTTCTTCACGATTGTCCACATTCTTTACAATTGATGCATAAGTTATGCCGACTTGATTATCAGAGCTGCTAAATGTAATCTTCACGGCATTTGTACCTTCTGGAAGATTATTTGCCGTTATAGTAAAATTAGTGGAAGTAACACCTGTTGAGGTATAGTTTTCCCCACCATCAGTGCTATACCACATGGTTATGGTTTGCGTTTTGTTGCCCCATTGAGTGCAGACGAAGGTAGCAGAGTTAATTGTTGAGCCATCAGTTAACACCAAAGAAACATCGCCACCTTTGGTTACAGGTTGGTCTTTTATCGTTGAAGTTTGCCTATTAACCGAAGCAAAGATGACGTTTGCATCAGGGTAGATTATAGTACGTTTTCTGTAGGTATTATCCCAATCACTAAACCCGGCAATTTCTCTAAAATCATACATTGTTTCGCTGCTTTCTTCCCATTGAGCATATAGGTCAATGTTGGCACTAATGTTTGTAATAGTTGCACCTGATTCATAGTCTGTTCCTGTACCATCTGCCGAGGTATTCCACTTACTAAATATGTAACCAAATCTTGTAAATGTATTGGCTGCCACAGGAACATTGTCGCCTTGATAGTATGTCTCTGCAACGTCACTTCCTGTTCCACCATTGGCTTTATAAGTGACATTGTATTGAGGAGTACTGTTTGCAACAGATACTGTAAATGTAGCAGAGCCTTCGGCATAAGTATCATCAGCTGCTTGGCTAACAGTAATGGTCTGTGCTGAAGGTGTTACCTTAATAGGAGTAACTGTTATTGTGTTCCCATTAACACTTGTTGTAACATATTCACTCTTGCTAACTGTCACAGCACCAGTGCTTGAACTTGTGAAACTGATAGTTTGAGGTTCTGCATTGTTGTAAAGGTCAAAATTGAGAGCGATAGGAGCATTAGTCAAAGTCAAGTCAGATTCAGTAAGAGAAGTACCACCTTCTTCTTGATATGTTACACTGATCTTTGACAAATAAAGTCTAGTACCTGTAGTTGTCCCAAAGCAAGCAAATGTTATATAACGTGTAGATATATTACTTACTATATAATCCGTGTTTGCGGAAAGAGAATAGTTATTAACGTTAAAAGAATTTTTAGCAGGAGTCGTTGAGCCAGGATCTGAGTCAGTCAACTTATATCCTGTTGTTGTTGCCATTGTACTTTGAATTGTTGCACTAGTAATGTTATAGCCTTCTGGCACACTGATAACCACATAACCCCCCGTTGTGTTATTATTGCCTTGATACAAGCGAATAACTCCCGAATTAACTTGCGGATTGGATGTGCCTCCTCCTCTATAAGTAGAATACGACACTTTGTCATCTACAGTTCCTGAAAGACCAGAAAATGTGGTTTTAGTAACTGTCACAGGATCTGCCTTTACTGTTCCAGCGAAGGCGGTTGTCATCACGGCTACAATCATACCGACTCGCAGCCATAGTTTTTGCAAATGCTTTTGCTTCATTGTTTTGTTTTTTTGTTATGTTAATCGTTGCTTTTCCTATTTTAGCCCTCAAAGATACTTTAATTCTGTAATGTGGGCAAAGAAAACATGAATTATTATTTATCATTTGCGATATATCGCCATATTGATTGGGCACAGATGGGCTGTGACGTTTGTAAACGTATAGTGTTATGTTTGCCATCGTAACACTATACGATTGCATTTTAACCACGTTACGTTTGCAAGGGTAACTGGAGGCATTATTCCGCTTAGCACGATAATTTTGATTTTGGGATTTTGAATTTTGAATTATATTTACTAATTTTGCACCCAATATCACATAACGCACCATGCAATTTAAGAAAAAATACTTTGAAAAAATCGGTGCCACAATCGAACTGACGGCCTTTGCCCCA
>JAGCFN010000023.1 GCA_017650085.1 Bacteroidaceae bacterium
ACAGGTCAGGAGTATAACGCAGTCATCCTGCATGGCGCTAAGTTGCTCTATGCTTACGGAGAGGCTACTATTCCCAAAGTGACCGTTACGCTCCGCAAGAGCTATGGTGGCAGCCATATCGTGATGAGCTGTAAGCAACTTCGTGGCGACCTGAACTATGCTTGGCCCTCGAGCGAGATTGCTGTGATGGGTGCAAGTGGTGCCGCCAGTGTGCTCTACGCTAAGGAAGCTAAAGCCCTGAAGGACGAGGGTAAGGTGGAGGAAGCTAAGGCTTATATGGCTGAGAAGCAGAAGGAGTATGAAGACCTCTTCGCCAATCCTTATCAGGCTGCCAAGTACGGCTATATTGACGACGTGATCGAGCCTCGCAATACGCGCTTCCGCATCATTCGCGCTTTGGCACAACTGGAGAACAAGAAACTCACTAACCCTGCCAAGAAACACGGCAATATTCCTCTGTAAAGTTATTGAGTCGTTTGGGAGATTAGTCGTTCAGTCGTCTGGGATTAACAGAAAACGGCCACGACTAACTTCCCCCAAAAACGACCAAACCACTAAACGAACAAAAATATGTATTTCCTTTCAATATCCGACCCTCAGATCTGGCTCTTGGCAGGCATCTCCGTCCTGGTGGTGTTCTCCATCCTCGTCATTCTGGTACTCATATTGAGCATCTTTACCGCCATCGCCAAGAAGACTTCTGCAAAGGCAAAGGCTGTGAAGAGCACTATCAGTAGCAGCTTAGAGGCTAAATCGTTCGAGAAAGCCAGCGAAGAGGATAAGGCAGCAGTTGCGACAGCACTCTACCTCTACTTCAACGAAAGGGACAATCGCGAAAGCCGTGTCCTGACTATCGTTCCATATCCCTCTGCTTGGGGCGCTCAACTGAACCCGAGACTTTAACCTAATTGATAATTGACAATTGATAATTGATAATAATGAAAGAATTCAAGTTTAAGATAGGTGGTCAGGACTATGCTGCCACCGTAGAAGACCTCAAGGACGGACAGATGAAGGTTACCGTCAATGGTCAGACCTATCAGGTAGAAATCCCACAGACAAAGGCTCAGGGTCCTCGTGTTGCTATGGCTCCCGCAACTCCAGAAGCTCAAACAGGCGGCACAAAGAGCGTCAATAGCGAACTACCCGGAACCGTTACGAAGATTAACGTCGGCGAAGGTCAGCGTGTAAAGCGCGGAGATGTTCTGCTCGTCGTGGAAGCTATGAAGATGGCCAACGACATCGTGAGCGAAGTGGACGGAACCGTTCAGAAGGTTGCCGTTACTGTCGGTCAGAGCGTCAATCAGGGCGACTTGCTCGTCGAGATGGTTGCCGACTTCGTTGCAGCTAAGGCAGAGGTTACTCCGAAGCCTGCTCCTGCTGCTCCCGCTCCAGTCGAGACAAAGGCTGCTCCTGCTCCCTCTGCTCCAGCTGGTGCAAAGACCGTTACTGCTCCTCTGCCCGGCACTATCACAAAGGTGACAGTCAAGGTGGGCGATACAGTTAACGCTGGCGATACAGTCCTCCTGATGGAAGCCATGAAGATGGAGAACAACATTACAGCCGAGTTCGGCGGTACCGTAAAAGCCATCCTCGTAGAGACTGGCAATCAGGTTCAGAGCGGACAGGCTTTGGTCGAACTGGACTAACCCTCTAACCCCTTAGGGGGAACAAATTGTCAAATCGTCAAATCGTATAATAGTCAAATGAAAAAGTATATTGCTTTGCTCTTGCTTCTTGTTGTAGCGGCTCCCATGATGGCTGCTGACTTCAACCTGGAAGAGGGCCTTCACGACTTCATCAACGAGATGGGCTTCGTCACTTTCTTCATTCAGGAAGAGGGTTGGAAGAATGCCGTCATGATCCTCATCGGTTGCTTCCTGCTCTATCTGGCCATCAAGAAGGAGTACGAGCCTCTGTTGCTCCTGCCCATCGCTTTCGGCATGATTCTCAGCAATCTGCCTGGTGCGGGCCTCTTCGACTCAAATATGTGGAACAACGAGTTCCTCAATCCCGACAGCCCTTACTATCACAGCTACGGACACATAATGCGCGAAGGCGGTCTGCTCGACATCCTCTATATTGGTGTGAAGGCTGGCGTTTATCCTTGCCTCATCTTCCTTGGCGTGGGTGCTATGACCGACTTCGGTCCTCTGATTGCCAATCCCAAGAGCCTCTTGCTCGGAGCAGCTGCTCAGCTCGGCATCTTCGCAACCTTCCTGGTAACGCAGATCGACTTCTTCGGCTTCACAGTTCCCCAGTCGGCTTCTATCGGCATCATCGGTGGCGCAGATGGTCCTACGGCTATCTTCCTGACCTCTAAGCTCGCTCCTGAGCTGCTTGGTCCTATCGCCGTTGCCGCTTATAGCTATATGGCTCTGGTGCCCGTCATTCAGCCTCCTATCATGCGTGCCCTCACGACTAAGAAGGAGCGTCTGATTCGCATGAAGCAGCTTCGCGAAGTCAGCAAGAAGGAGAAGATTATCTTCCCAATTGTTGTCGCTATTGTAGTGAGCCTGATTGTTCCCTCGGCTGGAACGCTTATCGGCTGTCTGATGCTCGGCAACCTCTTCAAGGAGAGTGGAGTAGTGGAACGCTTGAGCAAAACCGCTCAGAACGAACTGAACAACATCGTGGTCATCATGCTTGGTGTAACCGTAGGAGCAACTGCAACCGCAACTGCTTTCCTGAATGTTCAGACCATCGCCATCCTTTGTGTCGGTATCGTAGCCTTCGGTATCGGTAGCGCAGGTGGCGTCCTGATGGCTAAGTGCATGAACCTCTTCCTCAAGGAGAAGATCAATCCGCTTATCGGTTCTGCAGGTGTGAGTGCCGTTCCTATGGCAGCTCGCGTTAGCCAGAGCGAAGGTCAGAAGGCCGATCCGCGCAACTTCCTCCTGATGCACGCTATGGGTCCCAATGTGGCTGGCGTCATCGGTAGTGCCGTTGCAGCAGGCATCCTGCTCAGCTTCTGCAGCTAAAGACCCCCTAACCCCCTTTAGGGGGAACATCTTGTGCTGCCCGAAAGTTTCTGTGATGGATGCTTTCGGGCAGTATATAATATAATAAGGTAAAAGATTATGAAAAGGCTAACCTTCACTTTCCTGCTTACATTCATCGCTTTTACAGCAAAAGCACAAACCGCCTCCAATCCCGGTTGGCTGTGGACTATCAGCGGCAATGGATTAGAGCAGAAGTCCTATCTCTTCGGCACTTGTCACGGCGATGGCATCAGCTTCACGGACGAAGAAATCTACAGCATCCATGGGCTTTCCGAAGCTTTGGACGAGGCTCAGACCGTCTTCTTTGAATCAGATCCGAATGTCGATGGCATGTCTGACAAAGAGAAGGAAGAGTTGACGCAACTCTATGGGCGGATATATAATCCTGGCCCCGAATACATGATGCCCGAAGGCGTGTTCTACAAGCCGCTTTACGATAGCGTGGCACACTTCAACGAGGTCAACAAATTCATGTCTTACGAGATGAAGGACATGGAGTACTGGAAGAAGACACCCGGCTATTGGTGCATCCGCCTGAGTATGTATGCTTTTACGAAGGTAAGGATGTGCAGAAGTGTGGACTTGGCCTTAATCGAGGAAACCGCGAGGCGCGGCAAGGAAACAGGCGGCTTGGAAACGACGTCATCTGTGATGGGAATGATAATGTCCATGTACACAGATACGAAATACATCGACACGCTTTCCATGAAGGAGCAGGCTAAAATCATCTATAAGCTTGTTCATCGGATGAATAATGACAGCATCTTACAGTTCCTAAAGCTCCATGAAGCCTATCTCGAGAACGATACCTGCAAGTTTAACCAGTTCTTAGGGGAGTTTGAAGAAGAGCTGACGAAGTGGAATGAAGAGGCTCTTGGGAACGGGATGGAAGATAAGAAGGACTACACAAGCGAGCATCTCCTGCGCGAGAGGAACGAGCTTTGGGTGCCTGTCATCAAGGAGAACATCGCCAAGCGACCCTGCATGATTGCCGTTGGCTGCCGTCACTTGCTGAGCGGCAATGGCTTGATTGCCATGCTTCGCCGAGAAGGATATACTGTTGAACCTGTGATGAAGAAAAAGGATTAGAATCACAATGTAGGTTTGCTCAGAGCAATGTCTCTCACGGCAGCGACTCGTTCCTAACTTGCCAGCGACTCGTTCCTAACTTGCCAGCGACACGTTAGTAACTTGTCAACGACACGTTAGTAACTTGTCAACGACACGTTAGTAAATTGCTAACGATACACTAGTAAATCGCCAACGATACACTAGTAATTTGCCAACGACACATGGATAGTTTGGGATTGAACCGCAGGATTGGCGTCTTGCAAGTCTTTTAAACCATAGATTCAGCTGATTTAACAGATAACTTTATTCTGTGGTTGAAAAAACATTCGCCCCCTTTATTTTTATTCCTTCATTTCTTCATCCTTTCATTCTTTCTTCGTATCTTTGCAAAAGTTTAATCGGGGTTGAAACGACAAACCGACCGCTGACACTCTATCGATGGATGCAATTAACAATCTCTTCTCCCTGCTCAGCTCTGTGCTTTGGGGCTGGCCGATGGTTATCTTGTTGCTGGGCACGCATGTGTTCCTCACTTTCAGGCTTCGCATTCCGCAAAGGCGATTGCTGACTGGCATCCGCCTGTCTGTCAAGAAGGATAAAGGGGCGACGGGTGATGTCTCACAGTTCGGAGCATTGGCTACGGCTCTGGCTGCTACCATTGGGACGGGCAACATCGTCGGCGTGGCTACTGCCGTGGCTCTTGGCGGACCGGGGGCTGTGCTGTGGTGCTGGTTGACGGGCATCTTTGGTATGTCCACGAAGTACGCTGAAGGCTTGCTTGCCGTGAAATATCGTGTAAGAGGAAGCGATGGCAAGACCTACGGAGGTCCCATGTATGCCCTCGAACTCGGGCTTGGCATGAAGTGGTTGGCTCTGACCTTTGCCATCTTCACAGCCCTTGCCAGCTTCGGCATCGGCTGCACCGTGCAAGCCAACTCCATCGCGCTTCTTGCGAACGAGACCTTTGGCAT
>JAGCFN010000215.1 GCA_017650085.1 Bacteroidaceae bacterium
GTGATGATATTCTGCCTTGATGGGGATATTCTTCGCGTTGTCCAGGAGTGTTATCCTGATGTCAAAGTATGTTGTGCTGATGCTCAGAAACTGGAACAATTTGCTGCTCAGCAGGAGAAAGGTCCTGTCCCAGAAGATGCCGAACAGCGAGACACCTATGTCAGTTTCGAAGAAAAGCGTTTCTTTGTAGCCGTCTTTCGCCGTAATAAGTTGCAATATGCAGCGTCGCAAGAGGCTTCGAACGACAACGATCGGACCTTTTTGCTGCTAGGCATTTGGAAAGCCCTCGAGTTGCGAGCCCAGAAGGACGCTTGTCATTTGGAAGGCGCAACGAAGAAACTGAAGAAATCTTTATCGGAGTATATCCTTAATGTAGAGTAGTTATTAATTCTCCCTCCTTGCGAGGGAGTTAGAAGGCGGCTATGAGAATCATTACAGGCAAATACAAAGGCAGGCATTTCGAAGTGCCGCGTTCCTTTTCGGCACGTCCTACAACGGACTTCGCAAAGGAAAATCTTTTCAATGTTCTGCAGGCCTATATCGATTTTGACGAAGCTCCAACTGCTCTCGACCTGTTTTCCGGAACTGGCAGTATCACGCTGGAACTTGTCAGTCGAGGTTGCAGTCGCGTCATCAGTGTTGAGCTCGACGGCCGTCACCACCGCCTTATCAAACAATTCCTCGACAAGTTGCAGGATAGTGCGGCTTTACCCGTTAGGGGTGACGTCTTCCAATATTTGGCAAAGTGCCGTGAGCAATTCGATTTCATCTTTGCCGATCCTCCCTATGTTTTGCCGCAGATTCCGGAGTTGCCCGATATCGTCTTGAGTCGCAATCTACTCAAGGAGGGTGGACTTTTTGTTCTTGAACACGGCAAACAAAACGATTTCTCGCATCATCCTCACTTTGTAGAGCATCGTAGCTACGGGAGTGTCAACTTCTCGTTCTTCCAGTAATCGATTCGCGTCTTATACGTACGCGCGTATATATGTATAATGAAAGGAGTGCATCCTCTCGTCGTGATTGACGAAAAGATGCACTCTTCTTTTTTATAACCCGTGGTTAAGTTTCAAAGTTCACACGTTAAGTTCGTAAACTTCACACGTGAACTTTGCTAACTTCACACGTTACGTTACAACTTTGGACCTGCAGCGACGAGTGCCTTGCCAGCTTCGTTTGTTGTGTACTTGCCGAAGTTCTTGATGAAGCGGGCTGCGAGATCCTTTGCCTTCTCTTCCCAAATGCTTGCCTCTGCATAGGTGTCGCGAGGATCAAGGATTGCGGGATTAACATTTGGCAAAGCTGTGGGCACCTCGAAGTCGAAGAAAGGAATCTTCTTTGTGGGAGCATTCAGGATGCTGCCGTCGAGGATTGCGTCGATGATACCGCGGGTATCAGGAATTGAGATGCGCTTGCCTGTTCCGTTCCAACCTGTGTTCACGAGGTAAGCCTTTGCGCCACTCTTCTCCATCTTCTTGACCAACTCCTCTGCATACTTTGTGGGATGCAGTTCGAGGAATGCCTGACCGAAGCAAGCGCTGAAAGTGGGAGTGGGCTCTGTGATGCCGCGCTCTGTGCCTGCCAGCTTTGCTGTGAAGCCGGA
>JAGCFN010000216.1 GCA_017650085.1 Bacteroidaceae bacterium
GGACTGCCACACGATATTGGCCGGCAATCAGTCGGATGAGGTATTCCACTGTTGGAGTCTTTCCTGTGCCGCCAACAGTGATGTTTCCGACATTGATAATCGGAATGTCATACGACACAGAAGGCAGCACACCCATGTCGAAGAGGGCGTTTCTGGTGTCCACCCCCAGCCCGTAAAACCAGCTGAGGGGCTTCAACCACCTGCGTATCTGTGTCATATCACCTTCCATAGTTTTGCCGAGAAGCTTACTTAATGTTCGGATCAAACGGCATACGAGCCTGAACTGAGTTCATCTTTCCAATTCGGCGAACGAGGGCAAACGCGGGATAATACTCGCCAAGAGCGGCTCTGATCTGTCCCTCGAGATAGTCGTTCTTACCCTTGTCGAGCATAGACATATACCAAGGTTCTGGACTTGGGTAGTTTCCAACGGTATAGTCCTTCAGTTCTGCGAGCTCGGAAGCTGCTTTGATGGCGTCATCGAGGTTGCCCAACTCATCGACAAGACCTATCTTCAGAGCCTGTTCACCCGTCCATACACGACCTTCTGCAATTGCCTTCACGCTGTCCTGAGCCATTCCACGACCGCCTGCAACTCTTCCTGTGAAGAGTTCGTAGCCGTTGTTGATGTAGTTCTGCATCTTGGCAGCTTCGTTTGCGTTGAATGGTCTGCCTGTTGCTCCGAAGTCGCTCATGGCGTTGGTTTTCACTACGTCGAAGCTGAGGCCGAGCTTTTGCGTGAGCAATTCACTTGCGTCAGGAATCATGCCGAAGATGCCGATACTGCCTGTCAAGGTCATAGGCTCGGCAAAGATCTTATTGGCTCCGCAACTGATGTAATAGCCTCCGCTTGCTGCCAAACCACCCATGCTGATAACGACTGGCTTTTCTGCACGCAAGAGTTGGATTTCGTGCCAGATCTGTTCGCTTGCGAAAGCTGAACCGCCAGGACTGTTAACTCGGATGACAACGGCTTTCACGTCCTTATCCTTGCGCAGTTTCTGCAGGTCGGTTATGGTTGCTTTCGTGGTGATCTGGTGTTCCTGACTGAACCCCAAACCCTGGCTGTCATTGATTTCTCCATAAGCATAATAGACGGCAACCTCATCGTCGACCTTCTTTCCGAGGTCGTCTGAGGCAGCCACATCTGCGAGGGTTGTGAAGCTAAGGTCATCGTCTTCGCCAAGTTCGAGACGTTGCTTGAGTGCTTCTTTCACGTCGCTCAGGTAAGCAAGCTTGTCTGCGAGTTTGTTCTCGACGTAGGATTTTGCCTCACAAAGAATGGTTGTCGTATCTGCGAGGGCATTGAGAGCGTCCACTTCGAGCTTTCTGCTCTTGGCAACATCCTTGAGCATATTGTTCCAGATGCTGCTCAAATAGCTCATCACTTGCTCGCGGTTCGCATCACTCATCTCTGTGTTGATGAAGGGTTCTACTGCGCTCTTGTAGGTTCCGACCTTGAAGACTTGCATCTTCACGCCGAGCTTCTTCATCAGACCGGTGTAGAAGATGGGCTGGCTCGACATTCCGCTCCAGTCGATCGAGCCGATAGGATTGAGGTAGACCTCGTCTGCAACGGAGCACAGATAGTAGGCTGCGCGAGAATAATTATCGCCGTAAGCCACAATCCATTTGCCTGACTCCTTGAACTCGACAAGTGCACGGCGCAATTCCTGCAGGTCGGCTGGATAAGCGCCAAACGAGCCTGCTTCGAGGTAGATGCCCTTCACACGGTCGTTCTTAGTGGCTTTCTTCAAGGCGTCGAGAGCCTGGTCAAGACCGATGGTGAGGTCTTCTCCCTGACTGAAGATGTCAAACGGGCTGCCTTCGCCTGCTCTGTCCACAACTTCGCCCTGCAGTTTGAGGCGGAGAACAGCGTTCTTGGGCACGGAACTGGTGGCTCCTTCGCTGGCAACCATACCCGCAACGGAGACAATTGTAATGACTGTGAAGATGATGCTGGTCAGGATGATACCTACGATCGTGGCCAGAACGTACTTGAAAAACTCTTTCATTTTGTTATTGCAATTGGTTAATACTTTACCTATTTAATATAATATCGGCAGGCAAAGTTAGCGATTCTTTGCAACATACACAAGGTTTTTGTAAAAAAAAGGCAGTTACGATTCAAAACGTCACCAGTTGCGTTCCCAATCGTCGCACTATACGATTGCAATCGTCACACTAGTAAATCGCAAACTTCACACTAGTAAATCGCAAACTTCACACTAGTAAAATGCAATCGTCACACTAGTCGTTTTCGAACGCTCCCAATCAAGTCCTGCTTTTCCTCAAGGCAAGGGCGATTGAAGACCACACTCCAAGCAGGGCTACAAGCAGGGTCTGGAGGGTATGGACAATGAGAACAAAGAGAGCGGCATCAGTCTGTCCCACTCCATAAAGCACGAGAACCGTCTTGACCGCAAAGTGCCAGGACCCGGCACCATTTGGTGTAGGAACCAACACGGCAAAGGTGCCTACCACGAAAGCCACAAGAGCGGGCAAAAGGCCAAGTCCTGCAGTAAAGTCGAAACAGAAGAAAGTCAAGTAGAAATGCAGGAAATAGCTCACCCAAATGCCTACCGAATAGACGATGAAGAGCAGCGGATTCTCCACCTCCCTGACGGAAAGCAAGCCGTTCTTCAAGTCCGAAAGTACAGATGTCGTTCTTGATAGTATGCGGAAACGCCTGGAAACCAAGACGATGCAAATCAAGGCCAAAAGTCCGCAAACTGCCGTCACAATCCAGCCTGTAAGCGAGAACTTGTTGAAAAGACCGCTCAAAGAAACCCCCGTCTCTTGGAAAAAGTTCAGGAAAACAGGTATTTGTGTCAGGAAAGTCAACAGGGAAAGCACTAATATAAGTAATGTGTCGATAATCCTCTCCGTCACAACAGTACCAACCAGACAAGTGAAATTCGTTCCCTCATAACGCTTCAAAACTCCACAACGAAGGACTTCCCCCACTCTTGGCACGACAAGACTGCTGGCATAACTGAGGAAAACGGCATGAATGCAAGTGGAAAGTCGCGGCTTTTCCCCTGCTGGAGCCAAGACCTGACGCCATCTCACAGCTCGCAAAACCTGTGCCAGAATGCCGAAAGGCATGCTGAGAAGCATCCAAGTCCACGACATCTTGTGCGAAAGGGCATCCACAAGCTCTTCCCAGCGAATGCCACGATACATCCACCACAATATGCCTGCAGCCAAAACCAAAGGCACACTTATTTTGAGAAACTTTCTTACCCTTTGCACGACTTAAATCAACTTTTTTTCTTATCTTTGCAGTGCAAAAGTACGAAGAATTAAGGAGAATGAGAACTGTAAAGCCAAAAAAGTTCCTCGGACAGCACTTTTTGACCGATTTGAGCATAGCTTCGCGCATTGCCGACACAGTCGATGCCTGCCCGGAACTGCCCATCCTGGAAGTCGGACCAGGCATGGGAGTGATGACTCAGTTCCTTGTTCAGAAGCCGCGACTGGTCAAAGTTGTCGAGATAGACTACGAAAGCGTGGAATATCTCCGCAAAAACTATCCTGACCTCGAAGAGAACATCATCGAAGACGACTTCCTGAAGATGCATCTCGACCGCACTTTCCAAGGCTCGCCCTTCGTTTTGACTGGCAATTACCCATACAACATCTCCAGCCAAATCTTCTTCAAGATGCTCGATTATAAGGATTTGATTCCCTGTTGCACAGGCATGATTCAGAAAGAAGTGGCGGAAAGAATGGCGGCAAAACCAGGCAACAAGACCTATGGCATATTGAGTGTCCTCATTCAAGCCTGGTATGATGTGGAATATCTCTTCACTGTGGAACCTGGCGTCTTCAATCCCCCACCAAAAGTTCGAAGCGCAGTCATTCGGCTCACCCGTAATAAAACGACTGAGTTGGGCTGCGACGAAAAACTCTTCAAAAGGCTGGTGAAGACAACTTTCAACCAAAGACGCAAGACCCTTCGCAACAACATCAAGCCCCTTCTCGCACAAATCGAGAACGAAAGCGAGGTCAAACCAGACTTCACGGCACTCCTGGCCGACCCCATTATGACGAAGCGGCCTGAACAACTCAGCGTCGAAGACTTCATCGACCTTACCCTTCGCATACAAAACGAAACAAACAGATAACAACAAAAATACCACAATATGGAATTCTTGATACTGATTGGCTGCGTAGCTCTCCTGATGTATGGCATGAAAGTGATGAGCGAAGGACTGCAGAAAATGGCAGGCAGCAAGCTCTCCAACGTCTTGGGCACTATGACGACAAACCGCTTCACAGGCCTTCTGACTGGTGCCTTCATCACAACCTCCATCCAGTCCTCGACGGCAACCACCGTTATGACGGTCAGCTTCGTCAGTGCCGGCTTGCTCACACTCTCGCAAGCAATCAGCGTCATTATGGGCGCAAACATCGGTACGACTGCAACTGCCTGGATTATGGTGCTGGGATCCTTCGACATGCGGCTCGTCGTTTATAGCGCCATCATTATTGCAATTGCCCTCATCTATACTAAGCGGAACATCAATACAGGTGAATTCCTGATGGGTTTGGCACTCATGCTCTTGGGTCTCAGCACTTTGAAAACGAACGCCATCGAGATGGACTTGGGCCACAACGAACGCCTGCTGAACTTCCTTTCCGGCCTTTCAGGATGGGGATACGGCAGCTACTTCCTCTTCCTCTTCATTGGCGGACTCCTGACTTGCGCTGTTCAAAGCTCCGCAGCAATCATGGCGATAACGATGACACTGTGTTCTACTGGCGCACTTCCCATAGATATGGGCATCGCGCTGGTAATGGGCGAGAACATCGGAACGACCATAACGAGTAATGTTGTCGCTATGAGTGCAAGCGTTCAAGCACAAAGAGCGGCTCGCGCACACCTCATTTTCAACCTTTTCGGCGTGATATGGGTGCTCTGCATCTACAAGTATTTTGTCGGCTTTGTTTGTGAACTGGTAGGTTGCGACCCGCATGCCAAGCAACAAGACATGGTGACGCTCAATGCTGCCCTTGCCGCCTTCCACACAGCTTTCAACGTTTGTAATGTGCTCATCCTCATCTGGTTTATCAAACCCATGGAGAAAGTCGTATGTCTTCTAGTGCCTCAACGCGAAGGAGAACACGAGGACGACGAGATGAAGCTCAAGTATATTGGTGGAGGTCTGCTTTCGACGGCAGAACTTTCTATCCTCGAAGCCAGGAAAGAGGTTAATGTCTTCATTACACGTTTGCTTAGGATGTACGGAATGGTGCAAGACCTACTGCATACCACAAAAGGCGAGGAATTCAACAAACTCTATTCGCGCATAGAGAAATACGAAAGCATAACGGACCGAATGGAGATAGAGATTGCCGATTACCTAACGGAAGTAAGCGAAGGACGGCTAAGCGTGGAATCGAAGATGGACATCCAAAGGATGATGCGTGTCTGCTCGGAACTGGAAAGTATAGGCGACTCGTGCTTCAACATGGCTCGCACCATGAAAAACAAACGCCAGTATGCCAACGAAGATTTCACAGAGGCACAATACCAGCACATACATAATATGATGGGACTTGTCGGCGAAGCCCTTGCCGAAATGCAGGTTGCAGTCAATCTGGGCGAACATCGGCACATCGACTTCAACAAGAACTATAACACGGAGAACGAGATAAACAACTATCGCGACCAACTTAAATACCAGAACATCATCGATGTTAACAACAAGCTTTACGACTATCAGATAGGCGTCTTCTACATGGATCTCATTTCGGAATGCGAGAAGCTTGGCGACTTCATCATCAATGTTTTGGAAAGTTTCGGCTTGAAGGAGCGAAAGAATTGAACAGGATATGACTAACAATGCCGATATGCGATTGCTCCAGCTCCTCGCCCAAACATTCCCCAACAGCGAGAGTGCAAGCACGGAAATCATAAACCTCGAGGCAATCCTCAGCCTTCCGAAAGGTACAGAACACTTCGTTGCCGACATTCATGGCGAGCATGAAGCCTTCTTGCATATCCTCAGGAATGCCAGCGGAAACATCAAGAGAAAGGTTCACGACCTGTTCGACGGCACGCTTCCAAAGGATGTGATGCACGATCTCTGCACCCTCATCTACTATCCTGAAAAGCGAATCGAAATGATAGAGGAAAGCACAGACGAGGACTTGTCCAGTTTCTATGCCCGTACTCTATTGCAGCTCATCCAGGTTTGTCAGTCCGTAAGCAGCAAGTACACTCGAAGCAAAGTCCGCAAAGCCCTGCCGAAACAGTTCGCATACATCATCGAGGAGCTCCTTCACGAAAATCCCAACGACGAAGACAAAGACGTTTACGTCCAAAGAATCGTTGAGACAATCGTCCAGATTGGGCAGGCTCGCAACTTCATTATCGCTATCTGTAACGTCATCCACAAGTTGAGCATCGACCAACTTCACATTCTTGGCGACATCTTTGACCGTGGTCCTGGAGCTCACATCATTATGGATTATCTGCTCACTCGCGAGAACTTCGACCTGCAATGGGGCAATCATGATGCGCTTTGGATGGGTGCTGCAGCAGGTTGTGACGCTTGTATCGCCATCGTTTTGCGTCTTTCATTGCGTTTCGCAAACATGGCTACGCTCGAAGAAGGCTACGGAATCAACCTCCTTCCACTTGCCACATTCGCTCTCGAGACTTATGCCGACGATCCTTGCCTGCAGTTCCAACCTATCGGCTCGCTTGCTGAAGTCAAAGGCGACGAGAAGCGACTTCGTCTCATAGCCCAAATGCATAAGGCCATTTCAGTCATTCAGTTCAAACTCGAAGGACAGCTCGTCAAGCAGCATCCTGAGTGGAACATTGACAGAAGGGGTACTCTGGAGAACATCAACCTCAGTCAAGGAACCTATCGTTTCGACGGAAAAGACTATCCTTTGCTCGACACCTTCTTCCCCACTCTTGACGAAAACGACCCCTACAAACTGACTCAAGAGGAAGAAGAACTCGTCAAAAGACTCCACCACTCCTTCCGCATTTCCGAAAAGCTTCAGAAACATATCCGACTGCTCTTCAGTCATGGATCGATGTATACTGTTTGCAACAGTAATCTCCTCTACCATGCTTCCGTTCCTCTCAATGCTGACGGGAGTTTGCGACAAGTCAAAATTGACGGAAAGGCGTATCAAGGTCGCGATTTGATGCAGACAATCGAGATGAAAATGCGTACTGCATTCCAGCACGACACACCTCGAGAGCAAAGACTCGAAGCGAGAGATTTCTTCTGGTATCTTTGGTGCGGACCAGACAGTCCACTCTTCGACAAGAGCCGAATGACGACGTTCGAGCGATATTTCCTCGCCGATCCAGCCACGCATCATGAAGAAAAAGGTGCTTACTATCAGCTTCGCGAAGATCCTGCCGTTTGTACTCGCATTCTTGACAGTTTCGGAGTTGAAGGAGAGACTCGCCACATCATTAACGGTCATGTCCCTGTTCATGCCAGTCAGGGTGAGAACCCCATCAAAGCAGACGGTATGCTGATGGTTATCGATGGAGGTTTCGCAAAGTCTTACCATCACACAACTGGTATTGCAGGCTATACGCTCGTCTATCATAGCCGAGGTTTCCAACTCATTCAGCACGAGCCATTTACAAGCACACAAGATGCCGTTGCAAAAGGAACAGACATTAAGAGCAGCACGCAGATTGTCGAGATGATGGGCAGACGCATTCGTGTTCGTGATACAGACAAAGGTCGTCAACTACAGGAACAGATTAAGGAACTGCGGCAATTGCTTCATGCTTACCGTCATGGTCTCATAAAGGAGAACGCGAAAAAGTAGAGGTTCCAAAAGTTCTGCAGTGAAGTTGCCAAACTTCACACTAGTAAAACGCGAACGTCACACTAGTAAATTGCGAACGTCACTGGGGACGTTTTCCTTTTCAACTTTTGACGAACTTCGGAAAGGCTATCGAAACCACTACATACCATATTATAATAGCAGCGAGAGCCGAGGTTCCGAGCAATAGCAGAGGCAAGCATCCAAGGAGGAAAACATAGCGCTCCTTGTTGTCCTGCCAACTGAAGTTCTTGAATTTCAACGCCAACATCGGCACTTCGCAAACCAGAAGCATGCAGAAGAGCAGCA
>JAGCFN010000217.1 GCA_017650085.1 Bacteroidaceae bacterium
CTCTCGTGTGACAATGTCACAAGTGTCATTTTGTCACAACTACAAATAATCTCTTTTTGCGGAAGGAAAACGGACAGATGCGGACAAAAGCGGACAACGCTCTTTGAATAGGTCGTACCTTTGTGCTGGATTTAGAAATCCATCACGAGTCTGCTCACGCTCGGGAGAATTCTTGCGCTCCGTAGGTGCTCAGGCGCAGGCGGAACAAACGAGCTCGATTCTCCTCTCGCTAAAACGCAGACTTGTGCTGTAATTCAAAACATCACACGTGAAAGTGGCCAATTTCACACGTGAAGTTTGCGAATTACACACGTGACAAATGCCAGCGTCACACTAGATGATTGCTATCGTCACACTATACGTTTGCAATCGTGGCACGTGAAGTCTTGGATGCTCAGGCGCACTTCTAAGGTGCGGAGTGCGATTGCCTTAGCTGCTTGGGCTTAAAGGGATGGCTGGAAATGGTTGCCACGGATGGTGATGTTGTCGCAATTGCGCTGCTCAATGCCACTACCGCCTATAAACTCATTTCCCTCAATGTTGACGTCTTCGGCGTCTTGGAGCAGGATGCTAACGGGGCGCTCGCTCTGGAAGATGTTCAGGCGGATGGTAATGTCGCGATTGATGCGCGGGGGAGTCTGAGGCGCTTCGGTGGTGAGCATGACTGCAGAGGCCCGGTAGCCGTCGGCGGTGCCCGTCTGGTGGATATGATTACCTTGGACGAGGACATGCTCCACGGGACCTGCTTCGCGCCAACTGAGTTCGGCTCCCAATTTGATGGCCGAGAGCGTGCTTCGGCTGATATCGTTACCCGTAATGGTAATATCGCGAGCCTTCAGGAGGAAAGCCCGGCCGTTGTTGTAGGCCACTTGGTTGTTCTCAATCCGTACGCGTGGGAATCGGCTGTAGTTGTACATGAGGCATTCCTCGGCCTTGATGCCGGCGAGCGGTCTGTCCAGAGTGACAACTACCCGCCAGTCGGTCCAGGAACTGTCGGCGGCGCTTACGACGGCTTCTGCCAATGTGCTCATGTCCCTTCGGCTGACGATTCGCAGGGTGTCTCCTGGGTTGGGGAGGTCGAGCGATTGCGCATGCAAGTCGGCATCTTCCACGCGAATCTCGAACTGCCTGTTGTCGCTCTGCGGAATGAAGGTCCAATAGTAGTTGTGAACGTTCGTGCAATCGTCGCCGTTGCCTGCGAAACGGGAGTTGCGGATGATGAGGTCGCCACTGCACGAGGTGAAGTGCGTGGCGTCGGTACTAGTGGAACTGAAGCGCCCCTCTTCGGGCAAAACGTCCAGGCTGTCGAGACAGATATTGCGGCTGAGGTGTCCCACGACTCCCATCCCCGAAAAACTGCGAAGCGAGACATTCGTAAGGTTCACATCCTCGGATTCGAGCACCATGATGCAGGGACGGTAGTGTCCGCAATAACGAATGATGAGCACATCATCGACGTCTGGGTGCGAACGCGAGCGGAACCGGATGTGGCCCGGGCTGAGCAGTTGGCCCTCGCCCACCTGTCCGTAGTAGAAATGTCCCTGCTGGCGGCTGTAAAAGTAGTAACGGCCTTGAACGATACGGTTGATGTGCGTGTAGAGTTCGGGGTCGAAAGTGATGTCGAAGGTGGAGTCTGTGCTGGCTGTAATGCGCCCCTCGGTAGCAGCAGGACGGCGGTTCGAGATGCTGAGTCCCTTGAGACTGACGTTCTTGCAGCGGATGAAGGAAAGCACTTGCATCCATCCTCCCACGCTAAGCTTGGCACCCTCGGCCTCAATGTTCAAACCCTCGCATCCGGTGAAGTCGAGCCCTTTTACGTAAGGCTTTTGCGGCTGAAACAAATGCCATTGTACCTCCAAACCTCGCCCGAAAGTACCGTCGATGGCCTTCCGCTCGATCTCGAGCGCTTCCGGGTCGTCCAGCTGATAGGTGCCGGCAGGAAAGATGAGTGTCGTGTTCTTGTGCTCACGACAATATTTGGCAGCTTTCCGAAGGGCTTTTGCGTCATTCTTTCCGTCGTCCGGAATGGCTCCGAAATGAGTGACGGAAATGCTGCGGGCCGATGAGGTGAAGGTGGCGCAGGCAAGAGTCAGCAGGAGGAGAAGTCGGGTTTTCATGGTCTCGTTTTTGTATGGAATCAGTAAACGCAGGGGTTGTGCCGCTTTTCGTAGCCGATAGTGGTGTTCGGGCCATGTCCGCAGAGGACTGTAACGTCGTCGGGCAGGTGGAAGAGCTTGTTCTTGATACTGTTCAGTTCTGCCTCGAAGTTGCCGCCTGGCAAATCAGTCCGTCCCATGCTTCCTGCAAATAAAGTATCACCGCAGAGCAGGAGCTTTGCGTCTGGGATGTAGTACGAAGATGAGCCCGTAGTGTGACCGGGGGTGTGGATGAGCCGGATGGCGGTCTCTCCCAGTTTGACCTCTTCACGGTCGCGCAGCAGTCGCTCGACGGGAGGCATTCCGCCACCAATGTTCAGTCCGAACTCTGCCGCCATGGAGGGCATGTCGCGGTACGTCTGTATCTCGTCAACGTGGAAGATGGGCTTGAGCCCCCAAGTGCGATGAATGAAGGGCAGACCGAAGGTGTGGTCGAAATGCGCGTGGGTTTGGAGGACATATTTCAGCTTGAGTCCATGTGCCCGTATGCTGCCCTCCAGCAGTTGCTCTTCCTGCCGGTTCCAGCATCCGCAGTCCAGAATGGCGGCCTCGAGGGTTGTCTCGTCCCAAAGCAGGTAGGTATTCTCTTGTATCGGATTGAAAGTGAATGAGATATATTTCATTTCTTTTGTAGGTTAGCGGTTGGTGTTCAGAGAGGCAGATAGACCAGCTTCTTCGTCTGGAAGAACTCCTCCTCGAAGTATTCGCTCAAGTTCGTGATTTGTGCGGCATTGCCGAAGGGGCGCGCTTCCTGTTCGAGTTCGCCGCCTTTCAGGCATATCAGGCCGTTAGGTAGCGCGTTTATCTGTTCCTTGAAAATGTGTTTGCGCACGATTTTGACGAGGTCAGGCAGGGGCATCACGGCTCGCGAAACGACGAAGTGGAACTGCTCTTTGACGGCTTCAGCCCGGCTCCATTGAGTGGTGACGTTCTGTAGTCCCAAAGCGTTCTTCACTTCCTCGCAGACGCAAATCTTCTTTCCGATGGAATCGACCAGGTGGAACTTCACTTCGGGGAACATGATGGCGAGGGGAATGCCGGGGAAACCGCCTCCCGTACCAAGGTCCATGATGCGTGTGTCGGGTTTGAAGCGAATCAGTTCGGCTATGGCGAGGGAATGCAGGATGTGGTGCTCGTAGAGGTTGTCGATGTCCTTTCGCGAGATGACGTTAATCTTGCTGTTCCAGTCGCGATAGAGTGCGTCGAGTGCCGCAAACTGCTCCTTCTGCACGTCGTTCAGGGTAGGGAAATATTTAGTTATGATATTCATGGTTCATGTTTGTTCCCTCTCCTTTAGGGGATGGGTTAGGGGGTCTACTATTATATACACAATCGCTACTGCTCCGAGGATGTAGGGGTAGAAGAGATAGGGAATGATGTCAAGGGGGTCCACGCCAGCCAGACCGCTCGCAATCAGCATTTGTGCACCATAAGGGATGATGCCTTGAGCAAAGCAACTGAAAGTGTCGAGGATGCTCGCGGCTCGTTTGGGCTCGATATGGTAACGCCTTGCAATCTGCTTCGCAAGAGGTCCGACACTTAGGATGGCTATCGTATTGTTGGCCGTGCAGAAGTCCGTCAGCACCACCAGTGTGGCCATGCTGAATTCGGCTTTCCGTCGTGTTCCGCGACGGCTATCGAAGAGTTGCATCAGCCAGTCTATTCCGCCAGCCTGTCGGATGACTTGCATCAGTCCTGCAGCCAACAAAGTCACGATGATGAGTTCGCTCATTCCCATGATGCCGTCGTTCATGGCTTTGAGCCATCCGAAAGGTGTCAAGGCTCCGGATGCGATTCCCATCACGCCTGCCAGAACAGTTGCCGAAGCGAGGACGAGCATCACATTCATGCCGGCCAGTGCCGCCACTATTATATATATGTAAGGTATGATGGCGGGGTAGAAGACTTCGCCAAGCGTGTCGGGGCGAACACTTACAGCGGGCATGCATGCATATAGTACGAGGCAGATGAGGGCTGCAGGCAAGGCAATCCAAATGTTGGCGCGGAACTTGTCCTTCATCTTGCAGCCTTGCGTCTGAGTCGCCACTATCGTCGTGTCGGAGATGAAGCTGAGGTTGTCGCCGAAATATGCTCCTCCAACCACTATCGCTACCATCATTGCCATACTGCTCTCTGTCTGTTCAGCCATTCTGCCTGCGATGGGGACGAGGGCTGCGATGGTGCCGACGCTGGTTCCCGTAGCAAGCGAGATGAAGCACGAAGCGAGGAACAGACTGCTCAGCACAAAGTGAGGCGGGACAGCCGTCAAGGCCAGCCGAATCGTTGCATCGATGGCGCCCATCTGCTTCGCTGTCGCCGCAAAAGCTCCTGCCAGGATGAATATCCACAGCATCTGCATCACTCCTGGTGAAGCCGCTCCTTCGGCCAGATAGCCGAAACGCTGACTCACGCTCTCACCCCTGATGAGCATCAGACTGTAGAGAGACGCAGCCAGGAAAGCAACCGTCAGCGGAACGGCATAGAAATCGTCGGCTGCAAGACTCAGAAACAAGTAAAGCAGCAAAAAAACTATCAGCGGACTCAGAGCGAGCAAGCCCTTTTTTGTCGAAATACCTTCTTTCACGCTGCGAATTTACACATTTTTCCTCAAATTATCCTATTTCTCGCCTAAAAACACACTTTTTTTGAAAAATAATTGCCTTTCCCTATTTTTTATCTCGATAAATAATTGTACTTTTGCATGTGAAAAAGCAAAAATTAGGCAAAAATAATCGTAAATATGGCAAAAATAATCACAATTGGCGAGATAATGCTTCGGCTTTCCACTCCCGGAAACAGCAGGTTTGTTCAGTCGGATAGCTTCGATGTCAACTATGGTGGCGGTGAGGCGAATGTGGCTGTCAGTCTGCAGAACTTCGGCAACGAAGCATTCTTTGTCAGCAAAATACCGGCACACGAGATAGGTCAGGCTGCCGTCAACAGTCTTCGACGTTTCGGCGTTCATACGGATTATATAGTTCGCGGCGGCAATCGCTTGGGCATTTATTATCTGGAGACGGGCAGTAGTCTGCGTTCCAGCAAAGTCATCTACGACCGCGCTTGTAGCAGCATCAGCGAAGCGACACCCGATGAATTTGACTTCGACGCCATCTTCGCCGATGCCGATTGGTTTCATTGGAGCGGCATCACACCGGCTTTGAGCAAGAACGCGGCCATGCTGATTGAGAAGGCTTGCATCGCTGCAAAGAAGGCTGGTGTTACCATCAGTTGCGACCTCAACTACCGTCATAAACTGTGGAGTGCGGAGGAAGCGCAAAAAGTAATGTGCCCCCTCATGTCGTACGTGGATGTTTGCATCGGCAACGAAGAAGATGCGGAGAAATGCCTCGGATTCCGTCCTGAAGCGGACGTGGAGAGCGGCCAGACTGATGCAAACGGTTATACAGGCATCTTCCTCGGGATGGTCAAGAAGTTCGGTTTCAAATACGTTGTCGGCACTCTTCGCGAGAGTTTCAGCGCTTCTCATAATGGTTGGAAAGCAATGATTTACAATGGCAAAGAGTTCTACAAGAGCCGTCGCTACGATATCACTCCCATCGTGGACCGTGTTGGCGGAGGCGACGCTTTCAGTGCAGGCATCATTCACGGCCTTGCAAATGGCAAACCGATGGATTGGGCGTTGGAGTTCGCAGTCGCTTCAAGTGCTTTGAAGCACACCATTCCTGGCGATGTCAACATGGTGTCCACGCAAGAAGTGGAAAGCCTGATGAATGGGAATGGCAACGGAAGAGTGGAGAGATAAGTTCAAAGTTTAGAGTTTAGTGTTTAGAGTAGATGTCTAATTTCGACAAGATACAAGTGTTGCAGAAGATGCAGCAGACGGGCATGGTTCCCGTGTTCTATCATAGCGATGTTGAGGTGGCAAAGCAGGTTGTGAAGGCTTGCTACGATGGTGGAGTCCGCGCATTCGAGTTCACCAATCGTGGCGACTTTGCTCACGAAGTCTTTGCCGAATGTGTGAAGTATGCGGCTAAGGAATGCCCTGAAATGGCGATGGGTGTCGGTTCGATTGTGGATGCGCCCACAGCTGCCCTGTATATCCAGTTGGGAGCATGCTTCGTGGTGAGCCCCTTGCTCAATCCCGAAATAGCGCGTGTCTGCAATCGTCGTCTCGTCCCTTATTGTCCCGGATGTGGCTCCGTAAGTGAGATTGGCACGGCTCAGGAGTTGGGTTGCGACCTGACGAAAGTCTTCCCTGGCGATGCTTATGGTCCGGCTTTTGTGAAGGCAACGATGGCTCCCTGTCCTTGGAGCAGAATCATGGTTACGGGAGGTGTTTCGCCCGACAAGGAGAACCTGACTGCTTGGTTCAAGGCGGGTGCTTTCTGCGTCGGTATGGGCAGTAAGCTCTTTCCGAAGGACACGTTGAAAAACAAAGATTGGCAGCATATCACGCAGATGTGCCGCCAATCGCTCGAATACATTGCCGAGGCTAGGAAATAGCCTCGGTTTTTTATTTCTCTATTTCTTATAGCACTCGAACATCTTCTCGACGTAGTCTTTTGACAACTTCGGGCTGATGAGGCTTGCAATCCACACAACAGGGAAACCGCCCAACATGGCAAGGGCGCCGCAGTTAATCGGGTTGATGGGGTTGCCCAGGAGCATGTTGACGACCGTCAGACCTACGCCCCAAACGAAGCAAGCCCAGACTGCCGACTTCGTGACGCCACGCCAGTAAAGTCCCATCATGAAGGGAGCGAGGAATGCTCCAGCAAGGGCTCCCCAAGAGATGCCCATCAGTTGGGCGATGAAGGTGGGAGGATTCAGCGCAATCATCAGCGAAATGACGATGAAGAAGACGATGAGGACACGCATCACAACGACTTTGCGGCGCTCGATTTTCTCGGAAACGGTGTCGTCGATGCTGCCTTCTTCAACCTCTCCGGGCAAGGACTTCTTGTCGCGATAGATGAGGTCGAGCGTCATTGTGCTCGACGATGTCAGAACCAACGAAGCGAGTGTCGACATCGATGCGGAGAGGACAAGCAAAACGACGAGGGCGATGAGGACATCTGGAAGTGTGACAAGCATCGAGGGGACGATGGAGTCGAAGTCCAGACGGCCGTTTGGAAGTGTGGGTGGCATTCCGAACAACCTGCCGAAACCTCCCAGGAAATAGCATCCGCCTGCAACGATGATGGCGAAAACCGTAGAGATGATGGTGCCGCGACGGATGGCGCTCTCGTCCGTGATGCTGTAGAACTTGCCCACCATTTGCGGCAATCCCCAAGTTCCCAACGAGGTCAAGATGACGACGCCAATCAGGTTGGGGATGTCAGGGCCGAACCACGATGCAAAGCCTCCGTTGACGCTGGGATTGTTGTCTGCGGGCATTGCAGCCAGCTTCGACACGGCTTCCGTCAGTCCGCCTTGAGAAGCAAGTACGGCAGCGATGATGGTGATGATGCCGAAGAGCATGATGATGCCTTGGATGAAGTCGTTCATCGCAGTCGCTTTGTAGCCTCCGAAGATGACATAAACAGCCGTGAACGCGGCCATTCCGACCACGCAATACTCGTAGGGGATGCCGAAGCCCATCTCGAAAAGTGTGGAGATGCCTTTGTAAACGCCAGCAGTATAGGGAATCAGGAACACAAAGGCGATGACCGAAGCGACGACGCGAAGGTTCTGACTCTGATAGCGTGTGCCGAAGAAGTCGGGCATTGTCCGGCTTTCGATGTGCTGCGTCATCAGTTTCGTCCTGCGTCCCAACACTATCCATGCCAGCAGAGAACCGATGAAGGCGTTGCCTATGCCGATCCATGTTGAAGACAAGCCGTACTTCCAGCCGAACTGACCGGCATAGCCGACGAAGACGACTGCCGAGAAATAACTCGTTCCGTAAGCGAAAGCAGTCAGCCAGGGGCCTACATTTCTGCCGCCAAGCACGAATCCGTCGACATTTGCGGCTTGCTTACGGGAATAAATACCTACACCCACCATCACAGCCAGGAAGATGATGGTCAGAAGAACTTTTGTTATCATAAAGCTAATGTTAATTGAATCTTACCTGTATTTGACATTGTATGCCGTGGTTGGCGCCGTGAACGAACTGATTCTCTGAGATATAGGCGTTCTTGTAGACATACTGGACTTGCAGACGGCATTTCTTGTAGAACCAGTATTGCAGGCCTGCGATGGCTTTGTGCTGGTCCATGCCGAGGTCTGTGTTGAAGTTGAAGAAGTCGTACGAGCCGACCAGTTCCAGCCTCTTCCCCAGCTCCGGAGCCCCGAAGCGTGCCAGGGGAACAGCTCCCGTCACATAAGCGCCCCAGCTGTGAGCGTCGCCGTCCCAGCCGTTCAGGTATTCGCCGTGTACATTGAAGCACCTCGACTTGTAGTCAGCGCCGATGGTGCTACGATGGCGTTTGTAGTCCTGACCAATCGCGATGGTCGGGTTGTATAGTGAAGTGTTGGTGGCGTGGCCGCGACCGAACTGTCCTGTCGTGACAATGTTCAGTCCCTGGACAGGACGGTACTCCAGTCGGGCTATGACGTCCTTGAACTTGTTGCCGTCCTTCTTGTTGATGCCTTGACCGTTCAGGACATCCACTTCGTAGCGGAACTTGCCGTTGTTCGTCTCTCCGAAGAGAGCGAGACCGAGGTCACGGCCGTACTGCACGCCCAGCAGAGGGTCGCTTCCGCAGCCCGTCAGGAACGTCACAGCCTCGCTGTAGACATCGATGGCCTCCATAGCAGTGGGGGAGAGGGGGTTCTCGAGCGAGAGTCCGTTCTTGAACTGGCCGAAGCGGACGGTAAGGGCCTTGTTGCGTGTGAAGCGATAGTCCGTGTAGTACTCCTGTACGACGCTCGAGAAGTCGTGCATGAAGAGGAACGACCAGCGGTCCGTTATCTTGGCTTCAGCCCAGAAGAGGACGCGCTTCAGGTCGAAAGTGTTTTTGTCTTGGCCGCCCTGGTGCGAGTAGGTGTAGCCCGCTTGCGCATAACCATGCAGTTTGATGCGGCTCTGCAGTTCCTGAAACCACTTCTTGTCCGTCAGTTTGTTAAACTCTACTCGGCCGTTCTTTGTGATGGTTATGGCCGCTCCATCTGCATTAAGGGAGTCAGATTGCCCCATCGCTGCTGTGCTGCTGAAGATAGCCAGCGACACAGCCAGCGTTGTTTTGATGAAAGTGTTCATTTGTTTAATAAATTGGTTAACTTTGTTATCCGGGTGCAAAAATACGAATAAATTAAGAATTAAGAGATAAGAATTAAGAATTATTTCACATTTTGTGACAAATTGAAAGCGTTTTGCCCTTTTTGCTTGCAAACTGCACCGTTCGTTTCGAAATTCAATAAAAAAGAGAGGCTTTCCCGCGAAGGAGAGTTTTCGATTATGTCAACCATATCAGGAAAATGTCAACCATGTCAGGAAAGTGTCAACTCTTCCAGTCTGATGTTTGACAACCCTTTCAGGAAAAAGTACAAAAACTGTCAACCAAATTCAGGAAAAGACACTCTCAAATCGCAATGTTGCTTTTGTTGCTTTTGTTGACTTTTCGTCGAGACTGCTCACGCTTTCTTGTAAGCCACTAAGCACAAAGTTTCATAGCCGTTTTCGAAAGTGGTAAAATTCAAAGAATTTTAACGGCTCATTTTAAGGCACCGTAGAGCGCAAGTTTTTGCCTCGGTGGTATAAATGTACGTCGGAGACATTTGAAGCGATTCTGGGGCAAATTAGAGGGGTTTTTCGGGGGTTCTGGATTTCGTGCCAAGACAGGCAATTCTTCCAGGCATGAAAAAGAGTCGATTTTTCGCATTTTCCACAAATGCAACAAAAGCAACAAAAGCAACACCAGTTTTTGAGAGAAAGGAACTTACTATATATCATTTATTATATTAATAGTATGTAATTGTTGATATATTATATATAAGAAACGACATCTGTCTCGTTTTCGTTTGTTGCTTTTGTTGCTTTTGTTGACTTTTCGTCGAGACTGCTCACGCTTTCTTGTAAGCCACTAAGCACAAAGTTTCATGGCCGTTTTCGGAAGTGGTAAAATTCAAAGAATTTTAACGGCTCGTTTTAAGGCACCGTAGAGCGCAAGTTTTTACCTCGGTGGTATAAATGTACGTCGAAGGCATTTGAAGCGATTCTGGGGCAAATTAGAGGGGTTTTTCGGGGGTTCTGGATTTCGTGCCAAGACAGGCATTTCTTTTTAGACATGAAAACGAGGGGTATTTCGTGGACTAAGCAGGACAAAAGTAAAATGTTGCATGTATCGGCAACATTTAAAAGGGACTATACCCTAGAATTATTCTTCAATATTATCTTTAGATAATATTGACCATAGACACCGGGGGGTACAGTCTGTGTTTTTTGTTGCACAACTATGCAACATTTAACATTCTGCCATCACACACCCCCGTCAAAAACACCATCGTCACCCACGAAAATCACATTTTTCTCTGCGCAAAATGAACTTTTTCGGTGCGAAAATGACACTTTTTCAGTGCAAAAACGCACTTTTTCTGTTCGAAAATCAACTTTTTCAGTGCGAAATCACACTTTCCCGCGTAAAAAATCACAAAACATCACACTAGATGATTGCCCTCGTCACACTAGATAAATGCCAACGTCGCACTAGTAAATCGCCATCGTCACACTATACGTTTGCAAACGTCAAACGTGAAGTTCGCATTCTGACTGAGGGACGATGAATAATTCTTATTTCTTGGCTTCTTCGGAAATAATTCTTCTTCTTTTGACTCTTAATTCTTAAATTCTTTGTAAATTTGCAGGCAAATTTTCAATGAAGCGCTCGATGAACAGCAAGAAAAAGAAGAAACCAAGGTGGTTCGTCCCTGCCGGGATGGAGCCGACGGAGATGGACCTCAAGATAATGGAATGGGAGGCAAAGGGAAGGCTGGTGCCGACTCGCAACCTCATCAAGACTCCCGAGCAGATTGAGGGCATCCGCAAGGCTGGCGTGCTCAATACGGCTGTGCTCGATGCTGTGGCGGAAAAGATTCGCGAAGGGATGAGCACGGCAGAAATAGACCGCATCGTCTATGACTACACGACTCAGCACGGCGGCATTCCCGCGCCTCTGAACTTCGAGGGTTTCCCCAACAGTTGCTGCACCAGCATCAACGATGTGGTGTGTCACGGCATTCCCAGCGAAGACGATATTCTGGAGGAAGGTGACATCATCAATGTGGACTGCACGACCATTCTGGACGGCTACTATGCCGACGCTAGCCGTATGTTCGTCATCGGCAAGACCAGTCCTGAGCGTCAGAAACTGGTCGATGTGGCGTGGGAGTGTCTGAAGATAGGCGAGCAGGTCTGCTCCGAGCCTTATGTCTTCGTTGGCGACCTCGGAAATGCCATCGCCAAGCATGCTCATCAGAACGGCTACAGTGTGGTTCGCGACCTTTGCGGACATGGCGTGGGCCTTCAGTTCCACGAGGAGCCCGATGTGGAGCACTACGGCAAGAAAGGCACGGGTATGCTCCTCGTTCCAGGCATGACGTTCACCATCGAGCCGATGATAAATGGCGGCGACTGGTACGTCTGCGGCGATGCTGAGGACCCGACGGAATGGATTGTCCTGACCGAAGACGGCGAGGACAGCGCACAATGGGAACATACGTATGTGATGACGGAAAACGGGGTGGAGGTGCTTTCAAAATGAAGAGTGAAGAATGAAGAGTGAAGAATGCTTTATATTAGGAATTGAGAGTAGTTGTGACGACACTTCGGCGGCTGTCATTCGTGATGGCATCCTGCTCTCGAATGTGACGGCCAGTCAGGCTGTTCATGAGGCTTACGGTGGGGTAGTGCCCGAATTGGCGAGTCGTGCCCATCAGCAAAACATCGTGCCCGTTGTGGATGCTGCGCTGAAGCAGGCTGGCATCGAACGCGAGCAGTTGAGCGCAATTGCTTTCACGCGAGGTCCGGGTCTGTTGGGTTCCCTGCTTGTCGGCGTGTCGTTTGCCAAAGGCCTGGCAGCCTCGCTCGGCATTCCCATGATAGACGTCAACCACCTTCACGGCCATGTCTTGGCACATTTCATCCATACTGAAGGTGACGATTATGTGTCGCCCGAGTTCCCCTTCCTTTGTCTGCTTGTCAGTGGCGGCAACAGTCAGATTGTGCTCGTCAAGAGTTACAAGGACATGGAAATCATCGGCCAGACCATCGACGATGCTGCTGGAGAAGCCATCGACAAATGCTCCAAGGTGATGGGGCTGGGCTATCCTGGCGGTCCCATCATCGACAAGCTGGCGCGTCAAGGCAATCCTGATGCGTTCACCTTCTCCAAGCCCAACATCCCAGGCTACGACTACAGCTTCAGCGGCTTGAAGACCAGTTTCCTATACAACCTGAGGGATTGGATTAAGGACGACCCGGACTTCATCGAGCATCACAAAGAGGACCTTGCTGCCTCGCTCGAGAAGACCATCGTCGACATCCTGATGAAGAAACTCCGACTGGCTGCCAAGGACTTGAAAATCAAGCAAGTGGCTGTGGCTGGAGGCGTTTCTGCCAATACGGGACTGAGGAACGCTTTCCACGACTATGCCCGTCGCTATGGCTGGAAGATTTTCATTCCCCGCTTCAGCTACACCACGGACAACGCCGCCATGATAGCCATCACCGGCTATTTCAAGTACCTCGACAAGGATTTCTGCCCGATGTCGGCTCCCGCATACAGCCGCGTTTCGGAATGACCTATCCTTTAATCCCTAATCTTTAATCCTTAATCCTTAATCCTTAATCCCTAATCCCTAATCCTTCTTCCCCTTCTTCTTGGTCCGATGGAAGAGCTCCTGCCATCGGTTGAAGTCGCGTTGGAACTTGATGCCGATGCCTTGAGTCGTGAGCGAGGACTGGGTGAAGTAGCGGTCGTTCGTCTGGTTGTAGGCTTTCAGCGAGAACGGACTGCGTGGCGAGAGTCGGTACTGGATGTCGAAATCGCCGATGAAATTGTTGTTGTTCATCTTGTACTTGTTCTCGCGATAGCCGAAGTTGCCGTTGAAGACAAGTCTGCCCGAAAGCATCTTTCCGCTCACCAGTGCCTCTGCATCCAACTCCTGCCATCCCTCTTCGCCAGTACGCAGATTCGTGCCGAAGGTCCAGCCTGTCCCGCCAAGGGCTTGCGACATGATCTGGTTGAAGCGCGAGCTGAGTGCGCTGCTCAAGACGGAGTTCATGGCCAGTCCGCCTTGTGTCTGCTTCTTGTCGATGAGGCTGCCGTAACTGTAGAATCTGCCCACTCCGAGCAGGTAAATGGCCTGCATGTCGCGCTCCTCTTCGCTGCTCAGCATGGAGCGTACCATCTGCTTCTCGTCCTCGTTCGCATTGGGAATGTCGAAGTCGAAGGTGATGACTGGCTCTCGGGCATAGCCTCCAATGTTCATGATACAATCGACGCGCGTATTGGAGAGGCCAAGACCAGTCGTCGAAAGGTCGTCGAGCGAGACGTTGGGGACAGTGTGTTTCGCAGTCAGATTGAGTGCGGCCTGCATAGCGTCGCCACCAAATACGACGGTTCCGTCGGGCAGGAAAGTGAAGTCTTTGCGTATGACATCGCGAATGGACATGCGATAGTTTCCCTCCGTAACGCGGTAAGTGCCAAAGAGTTGGAAGCGTCCCTTGTTGTAGTAGCTGGCCCTGAGCCGTCCGTTTCCGTAGAGAGAAATGTTGTCGCCAGTCCTCGGGTCCATCAGGATACGCACTTGAGCATTCGGATTCGCATTGATGTCGAAGTTGATTCGCATGTCTGCAGAACCCGTCTCCTCTTGTTCCGAGAGGTCTTTCGAAGTGCTGGTCTGCGTCGTGTCGCTCTTCGAATAGTAGGTCACGAACTCCGACTCTGTGACAGTTCCAGGCGTCGCCACATTATATATAAGTGTCGTTCCAGGCATCGGAGTTGCCGACAAGTCGATGTTCACGCTGCCAGGAATGCCGTTCAGATGTACCTGGGCATCAGCATAGACAGTGCCGTAGAAGTTCATGCTGCCTTGGTTGGGGAAATTGTAGCCGAGCATGTTGTGTGCATCTATATTGACATCGAAGCGAAGATTCTTCAGCGAGTTGTGCATCAGATGCGCATTGACGGTTGCAGTATGCTCGCTCATGCCGGGCAAGCCCAAGTAGTCGTAGATGTGGGCATCACGTATCCAGATGTTGTCTGGCCGCAGCGTCACACTGTCTCCAGCAAGGTGGTAATCCGTTCCCGTAGCCAGGATGTGCATCTGCATCTCGTTGACAAGCATGTCGCCCTCCAGATTGACGAACTTGAACGGACCGTAAACGCGCGTCCAACCTGAGGCCCGACCTCTCAGATTGCGGAAGACACCACTCGTGAACTTGTTCAGGAACGACAAATCAATCTGGCTTGTCAGGATGTTCAGGTTGAGTCCGTCGTCCATTCCTTTGCCCGGAATGATGGTTCCGCTCACTTGTGTCCTGTGCTGGGGCAACGGTCCCCTCATGTCCGCTTCGAGGATGACGGCCCGTTCCTGCTTTCCCCAGTTCGCATAGAGGTCCATATTGCCCAGACTGGCGGCATTGAAAGTGAAGTCTTTTACCTGCAGAAAAGCGTCGGCAAAGGGTTCCTTCATGAGCGAAGTGGCATAGATGCTACCCGTTGCTCGCCCGTCGAAATCCACTTTGTGGAAGTTGACGAGGTCCATGATGTAGGAGATGTCGATGTCGGCCAACTCGGCACGTAAGGTGTCGGAAGCAAGGTCGGAAACTCTGCCGCCAAGAATGATGTGACGGTCAGCCTGACTGATGGCCAGGTTCTCCACATCGATGACCTTGTCGTGATACCTTACCGTAGCGGGTTTGATGTTCCAGACGGAATCGCCTATGATGATGCTCGACCTGTTTATCTTGGCGTCGATGGCAGGCTTGTTTGCGAGGTCGCGACGGATTGTGCCAGTCAAGCTGATGTCGCCCGAATGAACGATGGTGCTTTTGTTGTCCCAACGCAGTCGGGACGTCACTTTGTCGTTGACGGCATAGGCGTCGAGGTTGATTTCGACGGGCTTTCCCTTGATGAGGCGTTCCCCTTGAAGGCTGGCCTGAATGGACGAGTTGTTGCTCTCCGTCCTGCAACTGATGTTCTGCAATTCCTGCCCTGCAAACTCGAGTTGGGGAATGTGCATTTGCATCGAAATCAGTCCTAATTCATCGCTTATCGTGCCTTCGAAAGTGCTTCGTGCAGGGAGTCGGAGATTCGAGCCGAGCAAACGGTTGGCAAGGACTGTGTCTTGCAGTTGGACTTGGAATCGGAAGTCGTTTCCAGAAGCACTTTGACGGCTGTTGCTTGTCGCGAAAAGGCTGGGCAGATTCTGTCGTATCGGTTGTGAGAAGGAAGCCGAGAGTGTCTTCCAATTGACGTTTCCGTCGGCTTTGACATTGAGGAAATCGCTTTCGACGAGCAGATGTTGTCCGTTTTCCGTCACTTCGCTATTAAGCACGAGGTCGCCCAACTCGAGCGTCCCCTTTTCCTCCGAATCGATTCTCAGGTCGTTGAGGATGAGTTTGCCCTGCAGGTTGTCTGGATTCAAATCCTTGAAATCGGCATCGACAAACCCGCTGAATCGTTCGCCTTCATAGCCTTTTGCGAGGCCCATGTTGTGTGGCGAGAAGTCCTCCAGCGTGGCTTGGCATTTCAGCATACGTTTGCCCTGAACCATCGCAGTTTGCAAGTTGACCTGAGCCGAGCCGTTTGGTTCGTCCAACTTCAGTTCTGCACCAATCGCATCTCCGTCGAGTGCAGCCGAGAAGGGAACGTTCCGATGCTCGTATCCATTGTATTTCAAGCTGTTAATCAAACCCGACAAAGCCAGTTTCGCTTGCCTGCCTTTGCCAGGAAGGGTGCCCACAACTTTTGTTTCGGCTGAAATAGTCGTGTTTTTCCCCTCGCCTTGAAGGCTGAGCAATTGTCCCAGATTGAGATTCGTGGCTGAGATGTCGGCATCGATTTCCTGCATCTCCGACAGACTTCCGTCAATCGAAACGGTTCCTTGCTCGCTTTCCGTCAGCAGATTCGTCTGCAAACGCTTGTTTTGCCAAGCAATCGAACCAGTCGATTTGGTGCTCCCCAATTGTGTAAGAATCGGGCTGATTTCGCTGGCTTGGCCTTTCAGATTCTCCGTCAGGAACTGCTGGAATGCCGAACCAGTCTGCAATTCCTTGATGTCGGCAAACAGGGAAGGCGTGCTTTCGAGGTCCTGAATCGTGGCGTCACAAAGCAGGGAAATGTTGCCATTATTGTCCTTGAGGGAGATGTTGGGCAGTCGAAGGATTCCATTCGCCAGTTTAGCTTCAGTAGAGAGGTTTATGACATCGCCAAAGTTGGCCAGTTTGGGCACGAAACAGGAAATGTCGCGAGGGCAAACAGAGCCAGTCAAATCCCCATTCACGACCAATTTGCTCAACAGATTCCCCTTTTCTTTGAAGGACTGCAAACCTGCATTACCATTGACTTCGGCGAGGTTCAGAGACGAATTCGGCAGTTTGATTTGCAGGTCTCGAACCGTCGTTTTGGCCTTTCCCACCTCTGCTTCGAGGGCGAGCTTCTGCAGCCGAAGTCCGCTTTGTTCTGCGAAAGAGAGGTTCCTCAGGTCGAGCGAGAGCGAATCGGGCTTGATGAAATGCACTTTGGCGGTCAGGCTTAAGTCGCTCAGATGCAAGTGGTTGGGGTCAAACTTGCTGCCATCTTTGGGCTTGTCGAGCAAGTCGAAACGCAACTCTCCTCGCCTCACCACCAAAGCTCCAATTTTGAGGTCGAGCGGGGAAGAAGTCGAGTCCTTCTTCGAGAAAGCGTCCACGATGAACTGGAAGTTGAAGGGTTCGTCTCCGTTCTTGTATATCTTCGCTTTCGTGCCAATCAGTTGGGCTCCACTGATGCGTATCTTCTTGTCAATCAGGGGAATGAGGTCAACCTTTGCGGCAATTCGCGAGGCTTGGAGCATCAGGGTGTCTTGGCGGTCGTAGAGTTTCACATTATCCAATATGACGCGCCCAAGCATATTCAGTCGCAGGTTTCCGATGCTGACTTTGCTCTCGATTTTGTCCTCCAAAAAGCGTGACGCAACCCCAGCACTCCACCTTTGGAAAGAGGGGAGGGAAGTCAGCAGAAGCAAGCTCAGATAGAGGATTGCGATCAGCCCGACGATGATTCGGAATATGTATTTAAGTGCTCTGATAAGCGACCTGTGTTATTCGTTTCAATTTGCAAAGATACGAAATATCCGTCTCAACACAAAAGAAAACTGCATTTTCTTTTGATATTTAAGTCGATTTTGCCCTCGAAGTTTGGGTTGAAACGCGAGGATACATGGAAAAATATTTTACAAAACAAGACTTTTTACCCTTCCCGAATTGACACAAAATGTTGTAAAGATTTTTTCCACTCATCAAATTTTCTAACGCGAAACAGGTAAAATCGAAACTTGACAGGTGAAGTTTGCCAACGTCACACTAGTCATTTGCCAACTTAACACGCGAAAATGCCCGATTTCACCAGTCAAAAATGGTCGAAAAACACGCCATTTCGCCTCTTTTTGCAGCCTTTTTTACATCCCGGAAAACGTAAGGTTTTGATAATCAGGCAGTCTCTTGATGCCGAAAAACGCCCTTCGTTTCGCCCTCCGACTCGTTTGGCCTAAAAGAATCGATTCTCGCGAGGTCAAGTATGTACAAAAATCTTGACAAAGATAGAATTGTATGCTAAATCGGCAATTTAATCTGATTTTATCCCATAAGGTAAATAAACTTTATATGTAAAAAGTGCAGTTTTGATGGTAAATGTCCTTCGCCTCATCCGTTCTTTTGGCTAAAAATGCGATAAATGCTTCCTTTTCAAGGAAAATCTCGTCATTTACTATGCACATTCCTTAATTATTTGTAACTTCGCAACCGGAATAACAAATAATATCTCACAAATGAATCAATTGAAGAAATATACTTTGGCTGTGTTGATGCTGCTTGGTATGGTTGCATCCGAAGTGAATGCCCAATGCATGGTGAACACTTTCGACGACATAAAACCAGGCAGGAGAAAGTCGGCCAGCGAGTTCCGCGAGCAAGAGGGGCAGGACTTCCCTATAGACACAATACAATATATCGGGCCGGAAGCCATTAACTTTGTGTTGCTGGGCGACGGATATACGGCCACTCAGCAGAGAAAGTTGCTGTCGGATGCCAAGAAGCTCTATAATGCGATGTTCCAGAAGACTCCCATGAACAAGTACAAGAGATGGTTCAACCTCTATGCCATTGAGGTCATCTCCAACGAGTCGGGCATCTCACATCCCGGTGTCCTGAGGGACGGAGTCTATGTTTGTCCGGAAGGTTCTTCGATGCCCATCAAGAATGTTGACACATACTTCGGCATACATTTCGACTCTTATAACATCCACAGACTTCCCTGTCCCGACAATTCGACAAAGATATACAACCTGCTCGCTGCCATCATGCCTGACTTCCAAATGGTTGGAATACTGTGTAACACCACGGAATATGGTGGGGCAGGCGGCTCCTACCTGACATGCACCATGCACAATAGCGCTTCGGAAATCTTCATACACGAGTTCGGACATACCTTTGCTTCGCTGGCTGACGAATACTATGCTGGCGACAACTACTTGGGCGAATATGTCAACCAGACAACCACCAGCAATTCCAACACCATAAAGTGGAAGCACTGGTGGGGTGATAGTGGCGTAGGAGCCTTCCCGATAGGCGGTTCCACAAAAGGCGACAGATACTACAAGCCTGTAAATGGAACATGCGAGATGGAGTACCTGAACAAGCAATTCTGCCCCGTCTGCCGCGAAGCCATCATTGAGGAACTGCACAGACGCGTACCAGTAATAGCTGAATATGAGCCTTCCGAGAAGACCGTCACAATGGACGAGGAAGAGATAACCTTCAACATTACCCGCTACTATAAAGGCCTGTCTCCGAATAAAGTGAACTTTGAATGGCAGTTGAATAGTAAGGTGCTGGAAGGCGAGACAACCAGTCAGCTGGTATTGAGAAACGGTGCCTTTGACCCGACGAAAGCCTCGAATACCGTAAGGGTGAAGGCAAACGAGGTAAATCCGTTTGTGAAAGACCCAAAACATGCCAGCAAGCACACAAGCAGTGTTACCTGGAGGGTGAAGCTTAGTGACGAGATTGTGGGCGTGGAAGCTTTTACTTATGATGATTTCAGCGTGGAATCGGTAAGTGGCGGCCTGCGTCTGAAATCAGAGAAGCCGCATACTCTGACAATATACAACCTGCAAGGACACAAAGTGGCTCATGTGAACGTTTGTGGCGAGGACATGATAAATTTGCCCGCAGGCATCTATATTGTGGACGGCAAGAAGATGCTTGTTGACAAATAAAGTCACGTCGTCTTTTCCCTTAAAAACTTACGTTTAGTTAGTTTTTCTCCTCCTTTTTATACCTTTGACTGCGTTGTTCCGCCTGCGCCTGAGCACTGAAAGAGCGCAAGAAGGTACTTTCGTTCGGAAATAAAAAGAAAAACTTCTGTTTTCTTTTTGTTTTTCGCTCACTTTTTCGTATCTTTGCGGCGCGAAATAAACATTTATTAACTATCCCAGATATGGCAAAAGTAATTAAGTTACGCAAAGGCCTCGACATCAATCTCAAGGGCAAAGCCACGAAGGAAACAGCGACAGTAAGTTGTCCAGGCGAGTACGCACTCGTGCCAGATGACTTCTATGGCGTGAAACCCAAAGTGGTGGTCAAGGAGGGAGATGCCGTGAAGGCCGGGGATGCCTTGTTTGTTGACAAGCTGCATCCCGAAGTGAAGTTCGTGAGCCCTGTCAGCGGAACAGTCAGCATGGTGGAACGCGGCGACCGTCGCAAACTGCTGAGCATCCGTGTGAAGGCTGACGAGAAGCAGGAAGCACGCCAGTTCGACACAAAGGGTGACCTGAAGGCACTCATGTTGGAGAGCGGTCTGTTTGCATTCCTGCGTCAACGTCCCTACGATGTGGTGGCAAATCCCGAGGACGCTCCGAAGGCTATCTTTGTGAGCGCGTTCAACAGCATGCCGCTGAGTCAGGACTTCGAGTACGTCCTCCAAGGTCAGGAGGAAGAGTTCCAGGCAGGTCTTTCCGCTTTGGCAAAGCTCGCAAAGGTTTATCTTGGTGTGAGCGCAAAGCAGACTGCTAAGGCTCTGACAGAGGCGAAGGACTGCGAAGTGAACATCTTCGACGGTCCCGCTCCTGCAGGTAACGTAGGCGTTCAAATCAATCATGTAAGCCCCATCAACAAGGGCGAAGTGGTTTGGACACTTGGAGCTGAGGAGGTTATCTTCCTGGGTCGTCTCTTGAAGACTGGCACAGTCGATTTCACTCGCACCATCGCGCTTGCTGGTAGCGAGGTGAAGGCGCCCAAGTACTACAAGGTTTTGGTTGGCCAGAAGTTGACAACCTTGCTCGAAGGCACGATAAATGCTGAAGGTGCTCGCATCATCAGCGGTAATGTGATGACGGGTCTCAAGACCTGTGCCGAAGGTTTCCTTGGCGCTCATGCAACCGAAGTGAACGTTATTCCTGAAGGTGATCATGCAGACGAAATGTTGGGCTGGATTATGCCACGCTTCAACACCTTCAGCACCCATCGCAGCTACTTCAGCTGGCTCTTTGGTAAGAAGAAGGAATACGTCATCGATGCTCGCATCAAAGGCGGCGAACGTCACATGATCATGAGTGGTGAGTACGACAAAGTGTTCCCGATGGATATCTACGCAGGCTATCTCGTGAAGGCCATCATCGCAGGAGACATCGACCGTCAAGAGGCTTTGGGCA
>JAGCFN010000218.1 GCA_017650085.1 Bacteroidaceae bacterium
CCCTTTGCATACTTGAAGTCCACGTCGCACATGCCGATGAACTCGATGTCGTCGTAGATTTCACCCTTGCCTTTGTAAGTTACACCGTTGATGTCAGCATGACCACGGCCACCAACACCTACGCCGAGGAGTTTGATCTTGCCAGTTGGTACATTCTTCTTTGCCTTAGCTTTGCCGAGCACATCGACTGGAGCCATTGCGAGAGCAGCAGTTGCTGCGGTTCCTGCCTGGAGGAACGATCTTCTTGACATGTCTTTCATAAGAGATGTTTTTTTGTTAGGATGGTTAAACTTATGGTTATTTGTTTTGAATTTCTTCTTTCTTTTCAGGCTCGGCATTGATTTCCTGTTCAATGTCGTTCATGCCTTTCTTGAATTGCGAAACGCCTTTGCCAAGGCCACGCATGAGTTCGGGAATCTTCTTGCCTCCAAAGAGGAGCAGGATTACGAGGGCGATGATGATGATTTCCTGGCTGCCCAGACTACCGAGGAATAAGAGTTGATTTGCCATATTATGTGAGTTTAGAGTTTAAAGTTCAGAGATCTATTTATGTGGTCTGTCGATGAGGCCGTAACCGTTGGTGGCATGGGCTCTGCGATAGTGTATCTGTTCCAGCTCCTTTGGTGTTCCTTTCGAGGGGAGGTCGTTCCTTCTGGCGTCCTCGAGCATTTTCCACGAGTACTCGCTGGCGATGGCAGCGTCGCGGAAACGGGGTAGGGAGTCGGGTCGTTTGCCTGTCAGGATGGCTTGGCCCATCAGTTTGCAGAGGCGGTCTATGTTCTTGTCGCCATAGGGTTGCTCCAGTCGTTCTGTAGTGTGTTCGCCATGCATCTCCACGACGGCTGTCTTGAAGTCGTGTGTCATGCGGACAAAGCCTTTGCTGCCTATGAGCTCGGTATAGGAGTTGTGTGTCTGGTCGAGTGCGAGCTGACCATAAACGAAGCCCTGTGTGATGTCGTAGACGATGCCGTTCTCGAAGGTTCCGTGACACTGCAGCCACCAGGGGTCTTTGTAGTCCCACATGCGGATGGCCTGAGCGTGTCCTGTCTTGTACTCGGAATCGGCATACCAACGGGCTATGTCGACATAGTGCATGCCGCAGTCGTGGAAGGACGGCCCTTCGAATTCGTGCCCTTCGCCTGGGGAGAGTCCTGGAGTCATGTGGCAGATGCGAATGATGGCAAGTTCGCCTATCTCTCCGCTCTTGACGAAGTCCTTCATGGCCTGGGTGTACCATGCGTTTCGGAGGTAGAGGTTGACGGTGCAGAACTTGTCTGTCGATTCTTCGAGCTTGACCACGTCCCATTCCTCCTCGAGTTAGTAGGCGAGCGGTTTCTCGCAGATGACGTGTTTGCCTGCCTTGACGGCTTTCTCTATGCGGCTTGCCCGTGTGTCAGCCAAGGCGAAGAGGCCCACGCACTCCACTTCCGGGTCGTTCCAGAGGTCGCGCTCGTCGGTGGTGAAGATGGCTTCGGGAGCTATCTCGTGCGAAGCCTTGATTTTTTCGGGGTTGATGTCGCAGGTGTATTTCACCTCCCAATACTCTGAAGCCACAAGTTCCTGGAGGTGCTTGCGTCCCATTCTGCCTAATCCTATGATGCCAATCTTTATCCTGTTCATCGTCTAAATGTGCAAGTTTTGCCGCAAAGGATGGGCATTTTGCACGTTTCAGTGTGTAAAGTTAAAAAATATTATTGACTTTGGCAAAGAAAGCAGGATGTTTTTAACCTTTTTTTGCACGAATGTGTTGTTAAACACGAAAAAGCCCACCATGCTTGATAGCACAGCGGGCTTTTTATGATGAAGTTAACGTTATGGCTTGTGTTAACTTGTCGAGCAGTTTTTATTTTCCACCACCCCAGAATGCCTCTTCAGCCTTCTTGCGAGCCATGTAGTCGTCGTAAGCCTTGCGGGCCTTGGCGTTCTCGGCCTGGTTGGCCTGAACCTTCTGGATGTTGGCTTTCAGACGGTCTGCAGAACCGCTGACAGTAATGTCTGCTGCACTGGCCTTGCTGCAGTAGGCGATGGCTTCTCCGTACTGGCCAAGCATAGTGTTGATGTTGGCCATCTTCAGGTAAGCCTTGCCAGTCAGGTCAGGATTGTATTTGATGGCCTTCTCGGCATAGGTCAGGGCGCCAGTGTACTGCTTGCTTCTGGTCAGACCGTTGCAGATGTTCAGGCAGATGATGCCACGACGGCTGTCGCTCGAAGCCAGTTCCAGAGCCTTGTTGTAGTACTCCAGCATCTTGTTGAGCTGACCGTCCTTCTGAGCCTTCTGTGCCAGACCGATGGCGCTGGTGAAGGTGGGCTCCAGGGCGTAGGCAGCTTCTGCGTACTGGTAGTAGATGTCGCTCTCGTCGCAGTCGTTGTTCTGCATGATGGTCAGGCTGGAGTTGAGCTTGTTGATGTCTGTCTTATAGTCCTCGAACTTCTTGGTGTAGATGGCGATCAACTGAGCGCTGTCAGCAGCTCCGCTCTGCGAGAAGATCTGCTCGATAGCAGCCAGAGGTGCGTCGTAAGTTGCCACGAGGGTGCGAGCCTTCACTGTGTCGCCAGCCTCTTGAGCCTCCTTGGCCAGCTGGAGCATCTTTTCGCAAGCGTCCTTGCTGTCCAAGTAGTCCTGCAGGTACTGTTCGCGAGTGGTGTTGGGCATTGCCTTGTAGATGGCGTCGCTCACCAGGAAGAAGGTCTGGAGGAAGGAGCCGGTGATTTCACGGCCGCCCTGCTCGTTGACCATCTTGATGGCCTCTGCGAAGTTCTTGTACGAATTGCGCAGGTCATACTCCTGGCCGAGGGATTCCTGAGCCACGAAGTTGTAGTACTCGGCCTTCACGCTCAGAACATCGCCCAGCGTGCTCTTCGTCTTGGCAAAAGTGTTCAGGGCGTCCAGGTTCTTTTGGCGCAGGTCGAAGAGTTCCATCATCTCGTCGAAGTACTTTCTCTTCTTGGCCTGGTCTGTCTCAGCCTTGATGAGGTTGTAGAACATATACGGGCCCTGGGTATAGATGCCGTTTCCAGCGAAGGGAGCGTAGTTCTTCAGCCACTGGTAGTTGGTGTACATGTCCTGCCAATCCTGGTTTGCACCCGTCTGTTGGAACATGGTGATGTACCCCTTAGCGGTCTTGATGGTGTCTTCGCCTTCGCCGGTTGAGTACGCGATGCGTTCTTCAACGGTTTTGCCTTCGAAATTCTGTGCCATTGCAGTTGCTCCGATGAGCGCGAGCAACATGGCGAGAGTCAGCTTTTTCATTTTTATATACCTTTTTATTTGTTTACTATTCTGCGATATCTCACTTTGTCCGAGGAGTAGTCCCCTCGTTTCTGAGTGCAAAGGTAAGAAGAAATCGTATAACTGCCAACAAAAAGAGTATTAACGAAACTTAAAAAGCGACAAATAGAACAATTTTGCCCCTATTTCGTCACAAATTGTCATGTTTCCTGTGGAGAAAATGAGTCTAGGCGTTGGCGCTTATGGCTTACTGTTTAGCGTTTCGAGTTTGTCGGATTTGAAATCCCTCCGAACATAGACCTTTAATTCCTCTTTCTTAATTCATAGTGTTACGAATGCAATCGTATAGTGTTAAATTGGCCACTTTAACGTGTTACGTTTGCAATCATAACGTTGTGTGTCAGCTTTCACGAGGGGTTGAAAACTACATATCTGCCCAAAACTACGTAGTTTTAAAATGTGTAGTTAACCCGGACTTCTGAAGTCTATTATTATATATAATAATAGAATTTTCTTTCCAGTATTGGCTACATATTTTTCAGATATGTAGGTAGCCAATTATGTAGTTTTCTAATGTTAAATAATGTCTTTTCCTGAAAAGGTCGACTCGTTTAGCCGTTGATTTTTAACGTTTGTCTATCCATACGGAAAAGGTTGACTTGCCCATCTGGGTAGAGTTGTCTTCTTTCTCTGAAGTGGATGACTCTTTTCTAAAAGAGTAGACCTCCGACGGATATTGTTTACTGTACACTTGCTATTTCTTTGCGCGTGAACATTATTATATCTTAACGCAGCTGTTGGGATTCGTGAGAACAGACGCCCTCTGTTTTGCGCAGAAACGGCCCCGGAATCGCACGAAATGCCTCGGATGTACATTTTATGCCTCCTAGACTGTCGTCGAGCTACTTTTTCGCTCGGAAAATCTCAAATGAATTTGGATTTTCGCTCACTTATCCGTACCTTTGACTTCGTCGAAAGTACTCTCGCTCGACAATAAAAGAAAAACTTTGCGTTTCTCTTTGTATTATTCTCACTTATTTGTACCTTTGCAGGCGTTTATGGAACATATGCTGCTTGAAATAGTTCTGATTGTGGTCGGCATAGCGGTTGTGCTATGGGGCGCTGATCGCTTTACTGATGGGGCTAGCGGACTGGCCAGAAGGTTGAAAGTGAGCGAACTGGTCATCGGCCTGACTGTGGTGGCCTTGGGCACGAGTCTGCCTGAGTTTATGGTCAGTTTCATGAGCGTTCTGCGTGGCAGTTCGGACATGAGTGTGGGCAACATCCTGGGCAGCAATATCTTCAATATCCTTGTCATCCTGGGCGCTTCGGCCATGATGAGGCCTATGATGGTGGAGAAGACGCTGCTCCGTCGCGACATTCCCCTTTGCTTTGCTGCCTCTGTTCTGCTGGTCGTCTTTGCCTTTACAAGCGATATGATTGCCAGATGGGAAGGCCTCTTGCTCGTAGCCTTCTTCTGCGGCTATCTGTTTGTGGCTTACCGCATTGCGGTGAAGGACAGGAAGGGTGCGCAGGATGAGATTCGCGAGGAGAACACGCCTCTGCCAAAACTGGTACTGTACATTCTGGTGGGTATGGCGGCTCTGGTGTTTGGCGGCCGTGTCCTGGTGGACAATGCAGCCTCTGTGGCGCACGAGATTGGCATCAGCGAAAGTGTGATTGGTATGACCATCCTGGCTGGTGGGACCAGTCTGCCTGAGTTCGCCACAAGTGTTCTGGCAGCAAAGAAAGGCAGCCTGGGTCTCGCTTTCGGCAATGCCATTGGCAGCAATGTCTTCAACATCGCCTTCGTCATTGGCTCTTGCAGCAGTATCGTTCCGATGGCTGTGACGGAGATCAGGATGCTGGACTGGTATATGCTGGTGGGCAGCGTTGTGCTGGTCTGGCTGGTGGCTTTCACTCGCCGCACCATCAATGCTTGGGAAGGCTTCCTGCTCGTTCTCTGCTATCTGACCTATCTCACTTGTCTGATTCTGAGGTAGCAGGGTAGGGAGTGCGTGCGTTCAGGGTTTCCCTCCGATGTTCCGTTTCCGCAGTTCCTGAATCAGATCTCTTGTGAACTCGTCTGCTCCTCGGGCATTCAGGTGCTCTCCGTCCTTGAAATACTTGTTGTTGTGGACGTACTTCGGGTTGTTTGCGAAGTTTATCATCTGCAGTCCTCTTTCCTGGCACAGTTTCTGGATGGGAGCCATGACGGAGGTGTCCTGCTCGTACCACATGGGCGATACGACAAAGAAGACGTTCATCCCCTTCGTCTTGTCCAGGAACTTGTTGAGATACTGGATTTTGAGGGAGTCGTAGGTGTAGCCTTTGCTGGAGTCGTAGGCAATGTGTCCCTTCCTCACCTTCATGGTGTCCATCTCGACATCATAGGGACGGAACCCCTTGACACCAGTCTCGCCTGCGATTCCGGAGAAGTAGGCCACTATGTTCTGCAGGAACGAGGAGTTGTGCTGGTACATCTTGCTGAGCATCTTGTATTTTTCCTTGGTGTCGATGCTCCAGAATATGCTGTCAATGCCTGGCCTGTCGTAGTGTCTTTTCAGGCTGAAGAGGTACTGGTGGTTGTCCTGGCCTTCGAGAAGGTCAAAGTCGGGAGTGATTTCGTAGAGGATGGTATGGGGCTTGTATCTCTCCAGAATCATCCGGAGCCTGCCGTAAGCGAGGATGATGCCGCAGCCCGTCTCGCCACAATTGTAGCAAGGAATCCCCAAGGAATCGGTAAGCATCTGGGCGTTATAGTGCTCGACAGCCCTGGACGAGCCGAAGACCAGCATGTCGTCTGTGACTTTGTCGCAAATGAAATTGTCGCGTCCTGTCACTCCGACTTCCACCCGACTGGAGATGCCCTCCATCAGGAAACCAAAGACGCGGTCGAAGACGATTATCGCCAGGAAAAACAGACAAACGCGAAATATGAACTTTCTCATAACCCCCTCAGAAATTAGCGTAAATGAATTGGTCCGCTCCAAACACACCAGCCGTCAGGATCAGGGCTAGCAGGAGGACATAGGTGAGCCATCGGATACCTCTGGAAGCACTGTTCATGAGGAGGAACCTTTCTGGCGCAAACTCGTCACGGAAATCCTTCGCCCACACCATCGCGACTCCCAAAACCATGAAAGCCAGATTGTTGATCGGTCCCCAGAAGACTGTCATGGGCAGAGACGGGTTGAAGATCCGTGCAATCACTCCGCAGGCATCACTCAAGCTGGGCATGCGGAAAAACAGCCAGGCGAAATTGACAATCAGGAAGGTGACCAGAATCTTTACGGACCTGCCGAACCATCCGTAACTGCATTTCTGCTGGCCCAGCATCTTCTCGACTATCTGACAAACACCATGCATGCAGCCCCAGACGATAAAGGTCCAGTTCGCTCCGTGCCAGATGCCACTAACAAGGAAGGTGACAAAGATGTTCCAATAGTTGCGCAACTTGGAGCATCTGCTGCCTCCCATGGGAATGTAAACATAGTCCTTCAGCCACGTGGAGAGCGAGATGTGCCATCGATGCCAGAAATCGGTCACGCTCACGGCAAAATAGGGACGTCGGAAGTTCTCGGTCAGCTCGAAGCCCAGCATCTTGCCTATGCCGATTGCCATCAGGGAATAGCCTGCGAAATCGGTGTAGATCTGGATGGTGTAGAGTATGCTTGCCATGAAACACGACAAGCCCGTGTAGTTCACATAACTCGGCAAGACGGTATCCACATAGATGCCCACTCTGTCTGCCACCACCACCTTCATGAACATTCCCCACAACACCATCTTCAAGCCCTCTACGGCTTTGCCGTAATCGAAATAGGGACGAAGGCTTTTCAACTGGGGAATGACGAGTGAGGCCTTGTTGATGGGGCCTGCCAGAATGCTTGGGAAGAAGGAGATGAACAGAGCGTAGGTGAGGAAGTCGTGCTCTGCTTCCTGCCGCTTGTAGTAGACATCCCACAGGTATCCCAGTGCCTGGAACGTGAAGAAAGAAATGCCGACGGGAATGGCCCAGTTCAGTCCTGGCAAGTTCCAGTTCAGTCCTGCAGGCAGAATCTCGGACAGGGTGTCGTTGATGAAGTTGAAGTATTTGAAGAATGCCAGAGGCAGAAGTGTCAGCAGGACTCCCAGTGTCAGGATTCGCTTGGGACGGGTTGCCTTTGCAATCATCTTTGCCGAGAAGAAAGTCACAGCCGTCACAGCCAGAAGAATCAGGGCATAGACAGGTTTCCAATGCGCATAGAGGAGATAGCTCGCAAGAAGCAGGTACAGGTTCCGGCCTTTCGTGTGCTTTGCCGGGATGGCATAGTAGAGCAGGAAGATGAAAGGATAGAGGATGATGAAATTGAACGAGTTGAAAACCATACTTTTTATCGTTGCTATGCTCGGTTGTGAGTGCAAAGATAGCACTTTTCCCTCAAAAACAATCCAAAATGTGAAAAAGAGTTGATATTTAACGTTTCCGGCAATAATTTCTTGAAGGGATTGAGAAAAATAAAATAAAAGTGTTAACTTTGTACCCAAATATTCAAATAAGAAAGGTAAATCTAACATTATGAAGAACTCAATCAAACTGATTCTTGCCTCTCTCTTTGCTTTGCTGGGAGCCATTTCAGCATGGGCGCAAACGAGCGATTTCGCAGGAAAAATCATCACTGTGGGCAATGCTGCCACTACGCTCGAGACGGGCAAGTGGTATGTCCTCTACAACGAAGCGACACTGTCCTATACGGTGGAAAACGAAGGCAACAAACTTGGCGTCACCACAACCTCCCCCAGCGGAACAGATGCTGCTGCCAATGCCGGATATCTCATTCAGTTGGAAGAAACGGAAACGGCAGGCAGATATTACATCAAGAGCGGTCTGGGCAACTACTATGCTGACCTGACAGGAACTACGAATAAGGGCACAACTACTGAGCTCGCAGAAAAGCTGGGCTATGTCATCTCGCCGTTCACAACTGCGGGGCATTGGTTCCTCCGCAGCAATGGCCGTTACTACATGCAGAGCAACAATGGCAAACTGACGGGAGCTTCCGCTAGGGGCAATGAAGGTGGCGACAGGGATTGGGCTTTCCGAACTGTCACCCTCACTGACAAGAGCGACCTCTCCGGAGCGGCCTATGTCAACTTTGTGCTCAGCAAGACCAATGTCGTGCGCCTAACAAGCCGCAGAAGCCCCAATGTACGCCTCTCGGATAACGGCACAAATACCATAGGCTCAGCCAAGAACGACAATACGCTTGCTCAGGTCTGGCTCGTTGCGAAGTCAGGTGACGGCTATACCCTGAGGAATGCGAACACAGGGCGTTTCCTCAGCAACGACGACAATTATCGCTCCCCCTCTGCAGTCTCGAAGAAGCTCTACATCCAACTCAGTCCAAACAACGGAACGAACACATCCTACATCAACATCTCCTCTGAAAGCGACTTCTCAGGCCTCTCCTGTCTGAACCTTGGAAACGACGGCGCAACACTCTATAAGTGGAGCTGCCAAGGCGATACGGGGTGCGACTGGACCATCGCAGTTGTAGAGAACTATACAATTGAGGAAGTGGAGGCTCATATGCTCGAACTGAGCGGTCTCTCTGAACCTCAAGTGGGAAAGTACTACCGCATCAAAAACATGGGCTATTCTAAGTACATCAACGAGAGCTTTGGAGCGAATGTTCTCACTTGCGAAGCCAAGGACGAGACAAAACTCTCGCAGTACTGGACACTCGTTCAGTCGAGTGGGAAATGGTGCCTGCAGAACCTTTGCACGCAAAGATACATCACCCAGCAGAACGGTGCCCTCAGTACGCAATATCGCACCTCCACCAGCAGAAGCGGCTCAACCTTCACCATCCAAAGAACCAGTGATGCGACGAACATCACATACTACATCCTCGACAGCGGAAGCATCGGCCTGCATTGCGATGCAAGCAATGTGGTGGTGGGCTGGAGCAACAACAATGTGAACAGCGTTTGGGGCTTCGAGGAAGTGACTTTGGACGAATCCTTCATCGAGGAAGGTAGGGCAAAACTGAACGCCTATAGCGATTTGCAGAAAAACCTCAACACCTACAAGGCTGCGCTCACAAACCTCTTCCTGGATAAAGCCTGCACCATCCTCAAGGACGAGATTCAGGCACTCAGCGATGAGGCTTTGGCGGAAAATGCTGACTTTGCCGTACTTAACAACGATATGAAGGCAATGGTGCTTAAAGTGAAGAACAACACATGGGAAAGTTTCACTTCATCCACAGGTTATACGCGAGAAGCCTTCGAGAAGTTCTTCCGTGTTCGCGATGACTATTATGTTTATAGCCATAACCAGAAGATGTCGTCGAACGAATACGCAGGCATGAGCAACGCTTTCGGCAAACTCTCTGGACCTACTGGAATCGTTGGCAACATGGGAGACATCATCTACATCTATGTCGACAAGGAACCCAATTCGGAATGCACCCTGCAAGCTGAAGTCGTGATTGACAGCGACAGTCCTGGCGATCATCAGACAGGTGCTGTCACGAATCTCCACGCAGGTCTCAACACCATCTTGTTGAGCCAGGCAAGCACCATCTACATCTTCTATCAGCTCAACAATCCGGAGAAATACCTTGCCGACTATCCTGCAGCCAAGATTCATATCGAGGGAGGACAGTTGCAAGGCTACTTTGACTATACGCGTGGAATGACCAATCAGGACTGGACACTCCTCTACGAGAAACTGCTCAACAAGAGCGCAATCGTTAACCTCAAATGCGAACGCGTTGTCTTCGCTATGATGGCCAACCTCGTGAAGAACGCTATTGGCAGAACTGGCGAAGCAGAAGGACTGATGCGTGTCTGGAACAACTTCGTGGAATGTGAGGAGGACCTGATGGGCTTCAAGGAAGACCTTGCAGGCAGGTTCCGCAACGTCTGGAACGCATTCTCCGTCACTCACGGTTATATGTATTCCACCACATACGGAACTTACTACGAGAACAGCACCATCTCGACTGTGATGAACTACAACACGCTGACTTCGAGTGGTGGGGCAATCTGGGGACCTTCGCACGAGATAGGGCACAACCATCAGGCTTGCTTCAACATTGTAGGTGCGACTGAGGTGAGCAACAACCTCTTCTCCAATGTGAATGTCTTCCTGCATGGCGTTTCCACAACTAGAGGCACAAAGGTGACAGACACGCTCGAGGACTTTGCAAAGAACAAAGGCTGGTTCGGAATGAGCATCTGGGAACAGACGCGTTTCTACTTCCAACTCTACCTTTATTTCCACGCTCAGGGACACAAGCCTGACTTCTATCCCACACTCTTCAAGATGCTTCGTCAAGACCCCATCCAGAAGCGGACAGGACCATACGATTCGAATCTCACGAATGGCGATGGCGAAGTTGTGGGAGGATACATAACTTACGGAAAGACTGACTATCTGCACATGGCCAAGAAGATGTGTGATGCAGCCCAACTCGACCTGAGCGAACTCTTCGAGGTGAATGGTATGTTTGTTCCCTACGACAAGTTCTTTGTGGGCGATTACAGCAACTACTGGGTAACGACCACGCAAGCCGACATCGATGCGGCTAAGGCCTATATGGCTCGCTATCCGAAGGCTCCAAGCATCTGCTTCATAGATGATCGCATCAAACCTTCTCCTGCCATCTTTAACGGTCCATTCGAGGGCAAACCAAAGGGAACGAATCGCGTCAACTACGACAGCGAAGTGTCTATCGGTTATGCCGATGTTGGGCAATGGAGCGACTTTGTGGACGAGTATCAGACGAACGGCTACTACTACACCACAACCACCAGCTCTGGTACGGTAACTTACATCATAAACGGCTCTGGAGCAATCGGTTATAAGGTTTACGACAACGATGGCAATCTGGTTTACCTCACCAACAAGAACAGATTCAGCTTCCCATCGTACGTTCAGACGAAGGTGAAGGACGGCTTCAAGCTTGTCGCTTGCGAAGCGAATGGCTACGAAGTGGTCATCCCATTCGGGCCGTCGATGTATCGTGGCGAAATGACGGCTTATTATGAAGGCAATCCTACGCCTCACACCCTCTATTATTATGGTACAGGAACGGCAGGAAAGAGCGTGATGAATCCGCTTCCAGCCAATTCCATTGCATACGTCAAAGCCGATCAGACCGACAAGAGGCAGCCTACAGAAGAGCTCTTGGCAAACGTCAATGTGGTTGGTCCTGACAGTACAGCTCAAAAGCTTGTCATCGACGGCGACAAACCTTTCTATATTCCTGAGGAATTCACCGCACAGAATCTCACTTTCACCAAAACTGGCGATGGGAATCAAGCTCTTCAACTTCCCTTCAGCACTTGGGCTGGACTTGGCATCGTGGGTGAAGACGGAACCATCGACAGCACTCCTGAGACTTATGCTGCAGGCCAGCCTGTTCTCTTCGAGGGTAATGTCAACATTGATGAGAATGGTAGAACCATAAATCCTGGCACCTTTGCTGAGACGGAGAGCGGTTTTGTCTTCGACGGCACTTCGTTCGTCTTTGCTGAGAACATTTCGCCCTTCACTTATGTCTGGGATGATCCGAACGGCATAAAAGAAATCGACGAAAGACAAAGGACAGCAGGCAGTGTTCAGCAGTCTGTATACAACCTTGCTGGGCAACGCGTAAGCAAGCCTTCGAAGGGAATCTATATCGTAAATGGCAAAAAGATTGCAATTAAACAATAATGCAGAAATCATCGAAACAACCGCATAAGGCGGCAACAAAACAAACGGCTGCTCCGCTAAAGAAGAAGGATTCGGTTTTCAGTTTCCAACTTTTGTCGGCGAAGTTGCCGGTGCTTGTCATTTTTTTCTTCCTGACTTGGCTTTGGTCAGGCTGGTATTATGGCAGCGTCTTCTACATCAGTCGCGAGTATAGTTATTGGGTGGCCGATTCTCGCATTATGAACTTCGTGTTGAGCCAGCCTTACGGTATTCTCCGCTATATCGGACGAGCCATACTGTTGCTTTACAAGTTCCCTTGGCTTGGTGGATTGGTGATGGCATTGATGCTGACTTCAGGAAGTTGGCTGACGGGATATTGTCTGCGCCTTCGCGGATCGTGGCGAACCCTTCAATACCTGCCGTCACTGCTATACATGGCGGTTGTGACGTGGAATGGTCTCGACATCTTCTTCGAGGCTCGCACAGGTTTCATCTTCGGGATACCTTTGCTGGCATTAATCGTACTGATGGTTTGCGCGCTTATCATTCGCAGTTTCAGTCGTAAAACGACACCTGCGTTCTTCGCCAATCCAGCAGGTGAGAGTCCGCGACAACACTGCATACAATTGGGAATTATCCTAGTCATAATGGCGGCTGTGGTTGGCTTCGACATGTGGAAGCGTCCTTATGTTCGCGTCATTTGTCGTTTGCTCGATATGGAGTACCGTCAGGACTGGAATGGCATTCAGAAACTTGCCCGCGAAAATGCTATGATGAGCAATCGACCGATGGCGTGCTCATATGCGATTGCTTTGGTGCAGACGGGGCAGATTGCAGAGCGTCTGTACGACATCCGTCTAGATTACGATTCGCTCCACGTTCACGGTATGGACTGGAAGCACAACAATGCGAGCGTCCTTTATGTTCCAGAAGGCAACTATTATGGCGGCTTCATCGAGTCGGCACAACACGCTTGCATGGAACAGATGGTGATGACTGGTCCCACGATTCGCCTACTGAAGCTTCAGACAAAGTGTGCTCTGATGCGCGAGGAATGGGAGTTGGCAGAGAAGTATCTGGCCTTGCTCCGTCTTGTTCCTTTCGAGGGAGCGTTCCTGAAGAAGTACGAGCCGATGGTGCGTCATCTGGATAAGGTGAATGCAGACCCCGAGATGGCTTTGATCCGACTGACTGAACCCATCCACGACAGCTTTGAGAACCAGTATCAGCAACCCCTCTTCATGGGCTACAACCTTTTGCTTGTCGAAGGTCGAAGCAGTCAAGCCCTCACCAACAGTCTTAGTGTTTGCCTCTACACGAAGTTGATGCCGCAGTTCGTGGAACGTCTTGAGCCGATTGTGGGAACGACGCCTTCCAGCATCATCATGGACGGCATCTTGTTGGCCGAGAACAAGCAGCCAGGACTCTCGCAGCACTTCACGGGCATGAACTTCCGTCAGCCGCAGTTCCAGACATTCCTGCATACCGTACAACCCTACATGAAGGATCGTGCTGGCTATGCTAACGAGCTCTTCCCCAAGTACAAGGGCTACTATCCCTACTACTATTTCTTCGGTAATCTGAAGGCGACGAAGAAGGGTTACACCAGCCTGTCGTCGAGCAGCTCGGGCGTGAACTAACGGACAATACGTAATAGAAAATATATAACAGACATATGAGACGACAGATTCTATATATCTTGTGTTCTTTATTATTCATTCTTGTCGGCTGCAAGCAGAAAGCGGAGTTGCCGAGCCAGTTTTCTGAGGCGAATGCAGAGGCAAAGATCTATCCCGACTACAAGGATGTTGTTGTTCCGCCCAACATAGCTCCACTTAACTTCATCGTCACCGATTCCGCGGCCACGGCCTTTGTTACCCATCTGCAGGGTGGGGGAAAGGAGTTGCTGGCGGCGGCTTCGGACAATGGCGTTATCAAGATGGATTCAACTGAATGGAGAGCGCTTCTCGAGGCAAACAAGGGCGGCGAAGTCAAGGTTGATGTCTATGCCAAGCGAGATGGTGGATGGGTGCACTTCAAGCCCTACAAGTTCAGCATTGCCGAGGAGCCCATCGATGCTTTCGTCAGTTATCGTCTCATCGAGCCCGGCTACGAACTCTACCGCCAGCTGGGCATCTACCAACGCAATCTCACCACTTTCGACGAGAAGCCCATCTACGAGAACAACCGCCAGTATGCCGAGGGCGAGAACCATTGCATCAACTGCCACAACTTCCAGATGGGGAGCACGGAGAACATGCTCTTCCATGTGCGTTCCAACCATAGCGGAACCATCATCGTTCAGAACGGTAAGGCCCACAAGATCCAGTTCAAGGACAGCACCATCATCACGAGTGGTGTCTATCCTTCTTGGCATCCCACGGAGAACCTTGTAGCCTTCTCTACGAACAAGACCGGGCAGGTGTTCCACCTCTACCATCCCGAGAAAATCGAGGTGATGGATGAGAGGAGCGACCTCCTGCTCTACGATGTCGCGAAGAACGAGGTGAGCCACATCATCCGTACTACTTACGACCTCGAGACCTTCCCTTGTTGGGCTCCCGACGGCCGAACGCTCTACTACTGCACGAGCTATATCAAGCCCCTACTTATTCCCGAATTGCCGGACAGTACCGTTACTCAACAACTCCTGCTGAAGTATGACAGCCTGCGTTACAATCTGATGTCCATCCCCTTCGACCCTGCCACACGCAGCTTCGGACAACCACAACTGGAGATTGATGCCGCATCCGAGCAGAAGAGCATTTCCGTGCCGAGAGTCTCTCCCGACGGCCGTTACATCCTCTACACGAAGGGCGACTATGGGCAGTTCCACATTTGGCACAAGTCGAGCGACCTCTGGGTGAAAGACCTTCAAACGGGCGAGTGCAGACCCCTACAGGAAGCCAATTCCGACGATGTGGACAGTTTCCACAGTTGGAGTTCGAACGGGCGTTGGTTCGTCTTCAGCAGCAGGAGAATGGACCACAACTATTCGCGCCTCTTCGTCGCCTATTTCGACAAGCAGGGTCGAGCGCGCAAGCCCTTCCTCATTCCGCAGGAAGACCCCGAGTGGAACGTGCTTTTGCTGAAGAGCTACAATGTGCCCGAGATGAGTCGTGACGCAGTCCGCATCTCGTTGGAGGCGCTTCACAAATGCATCTACGATACAGAAGCCGAGAATGCCGTTTACAAGCCCAATCCCACCGCTATCGTCAAGCTTGACGGCGTGACGGGAGCATCACCTAAGAAACCATAACACTATGTCACATCGCATCCTACTTCCCGTTTTCCTTACCCTCTTCTCCCTTTCCTGTGTGGCCGAGCAGGTGCGTATCTACACGACTACGGCCAACGGAACGAAGAGGATGGAATTCAGCGCTCAAAAGAGTTCCCACTCCAAGTTGTCCCGACACATCACGCTGCAGCCCGCCACCACCTACCAGGAGATGGACGGTTTCGGTTATGCCATCACCTATAGTGCCGCTTACAACCTTCTGAAGATGTCTCCGGGCGACCGACGGGCCTTCCTCACCAGAACTTTCTCGCGCACAGTGGGTTACGGTGTCAGTTATGTTCGCATCAGTATCGGTTGTTCCGACTTCTCGAGCACGGAATACTCGCTTTGCGACACACCAGGATTGGAGAATTTCCGCCTTCATTCGGATGAGACGCAGTACGTCATTCCTGTCTTGAAGGAGATACTCGCCATCAATCCCGACCTGAAGATTATGGCAGCACCATGGACTTGCCCGAAGTGGATGAAGGTGAAGAGCCTTTCCGAGCGGGTGGGCTACGATTCGTGGACGAGCGGTTCGCTCAATCCCAACCACTACCAGACCTATGCCGACTATTTCGTACGCTTTGTCCAGGCTTTTGCAGCTGAGGGGATCCCCATCTATGCAGTCACTCCTCAAAACGAGCCCCTCAACAAGGGGAACTGTGCGAGCCTATATATGCCATGGGCGGAGGAAGCGGCCTTCGTCAACAAACTTGCACCTGCCTTCGCGCATGCAGGCATCACGACCAAGATCTATTGCTTCGACCACAACTACAACTACGACAACATCTCCTCGCAGCAGGACTATCCCATCCAGTTTTACAACGCGCTCGACCCCGATATGGACGGACGCGAGCTCGTTGTCGGTAGTGCTTGGCACGACTACGGCGGGAGTGTGACGGAGCTCGATGACATCAACCAGAAGGCTCCCGACAAGGAGGTCATCTTCACCGAAACGAGTATCGGCACTTGGAACGACGGCCGCAATCTCTCTTCGCGTCTGCTGACGGACATGAAGAATCTGGTCTACAATACCGTCACGCGCAAGAGTAAAGCCGTGATGGTATGGAACTTCATGCTCGACCTCAATCGCGGGCCCAATCTGGACGGAGGCTGCCAGACTTGCTACGGAGCCGTCGATATCGACCAGAACGACTACCACACGCTCACCTACAACTCGCACTACTACGTGATGGCTCATGCCAGCCTGGCTGCGCAACCTGGAGCCCATCGCATCGGACTCAGCGTCTCGAACGCCCCCTCCGACGTCAGTTGTGTCGCCTTCCAGAACCCCGACGGCAGTTATGGCGCCATCGTCTTCAACCAGAGCGGCAGCAGCGTGCAGATGTCCATGGGAGCCTCGTCAGCCGCTTATGCGCGTTTCACCGTGCCCGCCAAGGGTATCGTCACTGTTGTGCTGGGCGGAGAGGAGGAGAAAGACGTCAGGCTCGGCGCCAACGTCATTCCGCCGACAGAGCGGTCGGGAACCTATCGCGGGACCATCGCCACGCAGCAGTTGGAGAGTCTTTCGCAGAACTTCATCGACAATCCGGAGCAATGGCATATCGCTCCGGATTTCTTTTGGTGGGACGATACTGACTCCTCGCTCATCTTCCTCCCCATCGACGGTTCCTACGAGGTGGAGGTGGACAGAGTGGCGCGAACCCTGCTCTGCTCGCCTGTTCCTGCCGAGGAGGGACTCTCTGTCTATATCTGCGGACCGGCCAACAGCGTGGGCTGTCCTTTCTTCTATCCCGGCAGCGCCACCCTCCCGCAGAATGCCATTGCTATGGCGCAGATGGAGCAGGGGCTCTTCCAGCGCACCCTCGTTGCAGGCGAGCAACTCAACGACGCTGCTGTCGACTTCGGATTCTTCCTCTCCAGCGACCTGTCCACCTCTTTTTCGGGCAAGACTACGGCCGAGCATTACCTCGTTTACGACCAGACGCTTGGCTCCACCCTCTTTGGCCTTGGGAAAGGCTATTCGGGGCATGCTGACGGCCATATCTACAAGCGGCAGAACAATCGCCACCTCGAGCCCGGAAGCCTCTGGACAGCCGTTGTGGACCTTCGCGAGGGACTCGCAGGCGCTCCTGTCTTTGTGAGGGAGTGGGAGGAACCGACGGGAGTAGAAGTGCTTCCCCAGAGCATGAGCGTGGAGGGGACTGGCATTTATGACCTTAGCGGTCGCCGTGTTTCGTCCGTTCGGAAAGGTATCTACATCCGTGGCGGCAGGAAACTCCTCGTCAGGTAGTTTTCCGCACTTTCTTACCGTTTCGTTCCTCCGCAGGCAATGGCGGGTACCTATCAAAGTGTCTCCCTCCAAGCGAAATGACTCTTCCCAGTCATTTATAAAATTACTGACGTCATAAACCCAGACCTTCCCATCTTGCACAAAAGGGAGGATCGTCTCAGCCACGGCGCTATAGTGTGCTAGCAGGCATGCGAAAAAGAGTAAACCGATTCGTTTCATGGTATTGCAATTAGTGTTTCTCATTTCTTCTGCAAAGATACGAAATTTTCTTGAAACAGCCAAATGTTTCAGTGCAATTCGACGTAAAAATGAAAATAATATTGGAAAGGTAAAATTCATAGAATTTTAACGGCTCGTTTTAAGGCCCCGTAGAGCGCATGTTTTTGCCTCGGAGGTACAAATGTGCGTCGGAGGCATTTCGTGCGATTCTGGGGCAAAAGAGAGGGGTTTTTCGGGGGTTCTGGATTTCGTGCCAAGACAGACATTTCTTTATGGCATGAAAACGAGGGGGAAATTCGCGGCTTCAGTGGGCAAAAATGGAGATTGCAGGAAGTTTGTGACAAAATGACAAAAATGACAGTGTCATTTGAGAGAAAAGGCGATGCTATATATATTATTATAAATAAGTAATTATTTCCTTGATTATATAATATAACAGAACCCGCACCTCTCTCGTGTGACAATGTCACAAGTGTCATTTTGTCACAACTACAAATAATCTCTTTTTGCGGAAGGAAAACGGACAGATGCGGACAAAAGCGGACAACGCTCTTTGAATAGGTCGTACCTTTGTGCTGGATTTA
>JAGCFN010000219.1 GCA_017650085.1 Bacteroidaceae bacterium
CCGCAGACATTGGAGCAAGCCATCCTGATGATGACCGATGCCGTGGAAGCCGCTTCCAGAAGCCTGACCGAATACACCGAGGAGAGCATCTCCGCATTGGTCGAGAAGATAATCGGAGCGCAGGTGGCCGACGGCAGTTTCGACGAGTGCGCCATCACATTCCGCGAGATAGCCGAAGCCAAGGAAGTGCTTTGTGCCCGCCTCCGCACCGTCTATCACACCAGGATACAGTATCCGGAATAGGGTTTAGGGTCGAGCGTCTGAAGTCCTCTAGTACAATTTCCAAACATCCGCAGTGAAGTTGGTCAACTTGACACGTTAAGTTGGCAAACTTAACGTGTGTCGTTTTGCATCTTAACGTGTGCCTTCCGATCTGCCGCCTGCGTCAAAAATGTTTTTCGCTATTTCTCGTTGGCGTTTTCCTCTGACTTTGGCTTCTTGTTCAGGCGCCAGGTGACGTGGAAGAGGGCGTAGGAGGGGAGGACGTTGTAGAAGGTTTCGGTGCGGCCTTGCGCGTTGATGGTGTGGCGGACGTTGGAGAGCTGGCCGAGCATATCGAAGCCGTCGAGTTGCAGGAGCAGGTTGCCGTGCATGAGTCGCTTTGTGATGCGCGCGTTCCAGACGAGTTCGTTGGTGTTCATTGTCGCGTCGCTGTAGCCTCTGCGCGAGTACATGGTCAGATCTGTGGCGAACTGGAAGTTCCATGGCAACTCAATCTGTCCGGCGAGACTGTAGTCGAAGTCGAAGACGTTGATTCGCGTGAAGTCGGCCCGAGCGCTGGTGGAACGCTGATAGTGGAGGTCGCCTTTTGCTGTGAGGTCGAGCTTGTCGGTAGGCTTCCACGAGAGAGAAAGCTCGTCGTCGAAGTAGTTGGAGGCCACGACGCTTCGGGCATTGTTCATCAAATCGACGCTATGACTGTGTCTGTGACTGAATCTCTGCTTGAGGCGCAGACGCTCTTTGTGGTCGAGCGGGAAGTCAACACCGGCAGAAGCGTTGGTGTTCCAGTTGCCGTCGATGTTCTGCGGCGAACTTGTCCGCACACCTGTCTGCTTGTCGTAGAGCACGGCTGTGGCGACAGCATCTTGTGTAGCATCGAAACTGAACGAGGCATTGACCAGGGTGCGACGCAGCTTTTCGCGATAGTTGCCGTAGATGCTGTGGCTGCGCGAAGGGCGAAGGTTGGGGTTGCCGAGCTGGATGTTGAGCGGGTCGCTATCGGTGCGGATGTTGAGCAGGCTGCGCATGGAGGGTTGCGAGACGTTCGTCTGATAGCCGCCATAAATGTTCCGGTTGGTCTTATGATGGGAGTGAGAGAAGTACAGGCTTGCCGACAGACTGGTGGTGCGGCGGCTCATTGTGGTATCGACCTGTGTGCCCTGCCAGTAGTCGAGCGTCTCATGGATGATGGGCAGCGAGAGGCTGGCGATGAGGTTGTTCGATGTCCCTGTTGAGTCGCTGTAATGGTAGAAGCCGTAGCTTATGCTTGGTGAGTTGTTGACGGTCTTGCTGTGCGAGCGCTGGCTATTGTCGGCATCGAGTGTCCGCAGCATTTCCTCTGTCGAAGGCAACGTGCCGAGAGGATGCAGCTCTGTGTTCGCCCATTCTTCCATCATGTTCAGCAGGTAGAGGCTTCGGTTGCTTTCATTATTACTATAAGAGAATCTGTCGGAGAGCTCGATGTTGTGGTTGTGCTTCTGGTCGAGGGCGAAAGACAATTCGGGGTTGACACCGACGTTGTGTGTGCGGTCGATGTTGGGACGATAACGGTTCCTGAAGTCGGATGCCGCCTCAGTCTTTGGGTAATCCAGCAGGTAGTGCTCGAAGACGTCCTCGTACCTGTCGCGGAAGTAATAGCTGTAGTTGAGCGAGAAGTTGATGTAGTCGTTGTGGGCAGGACTGACGTTGAAGAAGCCATAGTCGTTAATGTCGATGTGGCGACCCGTGCCGTGCCGTCGCGAGGTGTCGCGGTTGAGGGCATAGCGGCGCAGCAGGTTCCCCGCGTATGGCGTCATCAGGCTGTCCATCCATGCCTTGCCCCAGCCCTCTGCCACGTCCTCTGCCAGCGTTGCACTCGCGGAGTTGGAGTAGTTCGACCAGTGCAGGTATTCCAGCCGAACCTCGTTATGGAAGTATATGTCCTTGAAGGTTTCCCATAATGTGCCAGGCTTTCGCAGACGTACTTCATGATCTGTGTTCAGGCGAGCATCGTAGCTGCGGCGCGTGAAGAACGAGCGTCCGTAGGTGTTGCCGCCCTGGAGGAAGGTCTCGCTCGCGGTGTGGTTGGCCTCTTTGGTGTCGGCGTAGGTTCCCTTGATGCTGCCCTGATAGCGGAAGTCCTCGCCTTTCTCGTAGAGACCGTTGGCTCCCAAGGTGTAGCTCGTCGTGATTCCCCGCTCCTGTCTTAGTGGCGACCACTCGCCCTTCTCGCCTGGCGTGCGGTAGTCGCTCAGGTTGTTGACGTTGGCGAAGAGTGCGATGCGCGAGTTCGTGGCGTATCTCATAGCAAAAGCTCGGCCAAGGAAGGGTGGGGCTTTCGTCGTCTCTCCGAAGTCCTCCTGACTGCCGAAGCGCTTGCCTATGCCGCCCTCCGCATTCGCGAGCCACGCCGTGTTGTAGTCGCGCTTCAGTCGCACGTCCATCACCATCTCTTTCTGTGTCGTCTTCTCGCGAATGGTGCCCTTCACGTTGTCGGGCGTCCGCTCGTAGCTTCGGATGTCCTTCACCATGTAGGACGGCATGTTGTCGAGGAGCAGCTCGCGGTCGCTGTCGAAGAAGTCCTTGCCGTTGAGCAGCAGGGCATCCACTTTGCGGCCGTTCACGGTTATCTCTCCGCCGCCATGCAGCTCTACGCCCGGCAGCTTCTTGATGAGCGCGTCGAGCATCGAGCCTTCTGCCATCGAGAAGGCATCCGCGTCATAGACCAGCGTGTCGCCGTCCATGTAGAACTTCAGCTTAGTGGCTTTCACCACAAGTTCATCCATGATGGTGGTGGAGTCGCCAGCCAGCATGGGGCTTTGTTGCTTTGCCTTCGGGGCTCGATGCAGGTAGATGGGCTTCAGTTCGCGGTAGCTTTCGCGCTTGTACATCTTCTGGATGTCGAAGGGAGCAAAGCGTGTCTGGTAGCCTTTTGCTTCGAGGCGCAACAGGTACTTGCCTGCCTCCTTGATGCTTGCATCGACATATGTGTGGAGTTTGTCGTCGTATTTATAGCTCTCAACGTGAGCTGTATCGACGAAACTGCTGTCGGCAGCACGGAGGAGTGTCGCCTTCAGGCTGTCGATGCCCTCGTGCGTCAAGTGGTCGGCAACTGTGGCATAGACACTTAGGTCTCGCTTCTTCGTCTTTGTCGAGTCTGTCTGGCCGTAAGCTGCCATGCTGAAGAGGGCAAGCAGGAAGGCGATGATGAGCTTGTTCATGTAAGTGATGCGATTACCTTTTATTATATTATACGAGTAATCTCACAAAATGTTGCACGAAATGGCGTTAAAGTTTCTTAAAGATGCTATTTCTTGGGTGCCATGCCTTCGAAGTATGTCTTCTTGCCATTCACGAAGGACTTGAGCTTGAGGAACTCGAGGGGAACCCATTCTACGCCTCTGGTCTCAAGGACAAGGAAGTGATACCTGCCGTCGGCATGTTGGACATAGATGGAGTTGCCTGACGGCGAGTTGGGGGCAAACGTGCGTAGCATTTCGGAAGTAAAGCCATCGAAGGATACACCATAGTTGTATTGATAGTAATACCCCTGCAGTTGGTCGGTGTACTTCTGTGCCAAGCTGTCTGTCTTGGCGAGCAGCCTGTCGGCAAGCGGCTTGTTTGCTTCGGGCACGGAATATATCGTGGCCTCTGTCAGACCTGCGTTATCGTGGTCGCCTGCCCAGCCTTTACTAAACCATTCGCTGTGTCCCTCTTCCCAAATTGAGTCGGAGTAAGCCATATCATGCTGCCATAAAGCATCCCGATGACCAACGCCGTGCTCGTCCATGAGACGTGCGATGTCTTCTTTCAGGCTATGCCAGGAATACAAGTCGGATGTGGCTCCGAGGTTGACGCGAGGCAGAGAGACGGTATAGCAGAGGTGTCCCTCGAAGGTACCTTCCTGCTTGGCTGATTCGAGGACGAAGTCGAGGAACTCGTCGGAATTGTAGTAAGTGTGGTTGTCCTCCTGCAGTTTATAGACCCTTGTGGTGTCGTGGCTGAGGTTCATGGCGTAGTAGATGGTGTCCTTTCCGCTTTTCTGGTTATCGTAGAGCGACTTGTCCTGAGCCTCTTTTGCCAGTTTGTCGAGGGTGCGACGGATGGCTTTCACCTGCTTCTCAAAGCTCGTCTTCTCTGCCCGAAGCAAGCTGTCCAAGACACGCGGCTCTTCCTTTCGCCGTCTGGAATACCACAAATCGGGTCTGAACCAAAGCCGGACGGAATAGTTCAGTTGCGGAGGATTGCCCCATTGCCCCATGCCGCCAGTCTTCTGAACCGTTGGCGCTTTGCCGAGCTGCGTGAGCTCTTCGAAGAGTTCGCTCATTTCGGGGTTTACTGAGGAGTGGCTCACCTTCACTTGAGCCATGGATGCCGCACTCATGAGTGCTGCTATCATGATTGAGATTACCTTTTTCATTGTCTTATTTCATTAGTCTTGTTGCCAGAGATATGCTGTTAAGTTGATTGCAGCGTCGCGATGCTGCAATTGAATTGTCGCGACTGTGCAATTGAATTGTCGCGACCATGCAACGAATCAGACCTGCTAAGTCGAATGGAATCTGCTGCCGCATCTCGCGACGCAGCAGCAGGAAGGCGCCATTTGATAACTTTTGAAACCAAACTAACATATTCTATTGTTCATTTGCAGGCAGGTCGCCAACCCTTTCGAGAACAAAATCGACGGCTGAGAGCCAACGCCCCGTGAATTGACGTCCCGTGAAGTCTTTGTCGCAGGTGACGCCGTAGGTGAGTGTGCCGTCGCGGACGACGATGCCTTCTACCACGCACTTGCTCCAGCCGTAACCCATTCCACCATTCGCCAAAGCGATGCGGACATCGTTGGGCGAGATTTGCTGACCCTTCTCGTCGGCTTCCTTGACGCGTATCGCGGCATCTCTCCAGATGTCGCCTCCGCGGTCGTCGCAGGCGGGAATCTCTTTCAACAAGAGTTCTTCGGCCTTTGCAAAGATGAAGGCTCCCGTGTTGCCTTGATTCGAAGTGCGACCTGCGGCAGTCAGTCTGTAGATGCCCGGCTTGAGGTTCGTCTCTTTGTGTTCGGCCGTGTATCTCAGTACGCCGTCCTCGTCAGCACAGGCATCGAGGTACTCCAGCTCGGGATTGCCCGTGTAGTGCTTGCCCGAGACGGCATAGTACCAACGTCCGCCGTCGTTCTTCGTTACGGTGAAACCGATGTCGCGAAGGAACTGATGACGCTTCGTATCGTGGTATTCCAGCCGGACAGACTCGTTGACCTTGTCCTTGAGGATGCTTTCCGATGCCTTGAAATAGTCTTGTATCTGTGGGTCGCAGCTTTTTGCCTTGGTCTCCATGGCGTAGAGTCCTTTCCAAATCAACGCGTATTCTTCAGGCGTGAGGAGTCGTTCGTAGCGCGAGGCCTCACGTTTCAGAGCGAAACCAATCGAGGCAAGTTCCGTTTCGCTGGCTTTTTTGCTGAGCTTCACAAGCTCCTCAATCTTGTTGTTCAGGCCGGGGAAATCGTCGTAGTAGTCGCTCACGTGGTCCATTGCCCGCAGGACTTTGATGTGATACTTCGTGCTGACGGCCCACTTGCCGTCAATATAAGTCGTGTCGATTTCCTGCTTCGGATTGTTCCTTACTGTTTCGCCAACCTTGATGGCCGTGCGGACGCTATCCATCGTGATGCGGTTTTCTCCCATTTCAAGCGTTACGATTTCCATATCGTAACCGAGATATTGGAGAACAAAGCCCTTTTTCTCTCCTTTAGACAAATCGTCCCATGACAGGACGAAACCTTCCTGGATTCCGTCAGCACCTCTAGCATATACGATAACTCTCGTGTTCTGGTAGTTATCTAACGCGGAGTAACAATTCTCTCCCATTCCCTTCGGCCCAATAGTTGCTTTAAGGGCACGTTCCATTCTATTGCCTCTCCTCAAGTAACTCCGATAGAGTTCAGCATATTCCTCGCCGTCTTCGAAAGCTTTAACGAGTCTTTTCAGGGGCTTTTCATCTTTGCATGTAAACTGCGCAAACATGATGCTGTCCTTTGGAAGGTCAGAATAATCATCTATCGATAAGTCGTATGAGCCGTGCGTTATCTTTGCATTTCTGTTCTTAAAAAACTGTTTGATGGCATCTTGAATATCATCTCCTGATATGGATTGTGCTTTGATTGGCAAAGCCATGAACATGCAAACGAGCAGGATGCTGAGTTGTGTGATTCTTTTCATAGTTTTTTGTTTTATGGAGTTAAATGGGGAGTTATGGAATGAAGTTAATTCGCTTCGCTCATGGAAGTTAAAGAGGACGATAGTTTGGGCAGCAGAATATGGTAACGTCCAGCACGAAGTGCTTAACTTCCACTTTAACTTCTTTCTATTACTTCCTTTTTAACTTCCGTTTTTAATTCATAATGGGATGTAACGTGTTGTGGTATCCACGAGGTATTCCTCTTGGTAGGCGGTCTCCACTTGCTTGTGGATGATTTTGTTCACCAAGTCCTTGATGCGTTCGTCGGCTCGCATGAGGCCCGTCAGCTCAGCCAGGCAGGTGCTGTCCCGGCAGTCTCCCATCTGGTTCTCGAGTTGCGTGAGGTAGTAGTAGAGACTGTCTGCCGTATTCGTCAGAACAGGCGTTTCGCTCGCGGTTTGTACTTTGTCGGCAATTGTCGGCTGGGATGATTCCAAACGTGACGTTTGACGTTTGCGATTGTCACGTTTGACGTTTGCGATTGTCACGTTTGATGTTTGCGTTTTAACTACGTCACGTTTTTCGATGACCTTAGTTGCGTCTTTCTGCTCGACAGGTTTTTCTGTCTTTTCGGCGAGCTGCGTGGGTTGCTGAGGCTTGAAGTTCCACCAGGTGAAGAGTGCTACAACTGCGATCAAGACTGCGGCAGCAGAGACCCACCCCCAGCCCCTCCCTCTAAGGAGGGGAGTTTTGTTCTTCTTTTCTGCCAGAATTTCGTCGTAGAGCGCTTCGTCGCGGTCGAGCTCGCTTTCCGAGGGCAGCTCCCACTTCTCCTGCTCTATCGGGTGTTTCCCATCGAGATAACTGTCTATGAGTAGTTTTTTATCCATCAATGTATCCTCCTTCTTTTAATACATTATATATATGTCCGCGTGCGTGGCTCAACATTGCGCTGACTGTTCTGGCGTTGATGCCTGTCGCAATCGCTATTTCGCGTGTGTCCATCTGTGCTTCTGCAAACATCCGCCAGAGCCGTTGTTCGGAGCGTCGGAGCGTTTGTGTGGCATTGTGTAGGGCCGCCTTGAGTTCGCTTTCCTCGAGCGTCTGGTCTTCGCTTGAAGCGGGAAGTGTGACTTCGTGACTGGTGGTGAGTGGTGAATGAGGTCGCCGCTGCTCCCTCCGCCACACGTTGATGCACTCGTGTTTGGCTATTCTGATGGCCAGCCTCTCAGCCTCCAAAGGCGAGGACAAAGTGCCCCAAGCCTTCCAAAGGCTTATGATGGTCTCCTGCGCAACATCCTCCGCCGCCTCTTCCTCTTTGAAGAAACTCAGGCCGATTTGTTTCGCCTTAGCGCGCAGAATGGGCGCCAAACGTTCGAACTCTGTGTGTTCCATACACCTCTATAACGTCGGGAAAGGTAAAATGTTATGCGAAGTTAACGATTATTAACAAATTTTTCTGCCTTTTCTTTGTTGTTTGGTTAAAAAAGTGTAACTTTGTGGCGACATCATGCGCTTGTGGTGGAATTGGTAGACACGCCAGACTTAGGATCTGGTGCCGAGAGGCGTGTAAGTTCGAGTCTTATCAGGCGTACTGTTTCCGAAAAGGGTAACCGAAATCGAAATAAGAACTAAACTGGAATATAAAATGCTGCAACGTAAATGGATTTGGCTTTGTTTGGGTATCGTCACACTGCTGACTGCCTGTCATGAAGAGATAGACACGTCGGCGAGATACGTCTTCACGGAACGTACCATAGCCAGCTATCTGGACGACCACGCGCAATTCAGCGAATATGTGCGGCTGCTGAAGGAACAGCCGGTCAGCGACGTGAGCAAGACTACCGTATACCAGCTGATGACGGCCTACGGCTACTACACTTGCTTTGCCCCCACGAACGACGCCATTCAGTTGTACCTCGACTCGCTGGTCATCAAGGGCATCATCCCCGAGGCTAGCTGGGACGCCTTCCCATCCGAGAGAGCCAGGGACAGTGTGCGCGCCGTGATTGTGCTCAACAGCATCCTGGACGGCACGAAACAGCAGAAGACCTACATCTCGGCCGAGTTCCCGAAGACGAACCAGGAGTTCGAAATCAACACGATGGCCGACCGCAAAATCAGCGTCACCTACTACAAGCAGGACCTCGACAGCATGAGCATAGACGGCATCTGCCCCGTCTCGAAGAAGAACCGCGACATCGAGGCCATTAACGGCTTTATCCATCAGTTGGGATATGTCATCAATCCGAGCAACGAGACGCTGGGCAGCACGCTCCACAAGTATGCCTACGACTACGAATCGGGCCTCAGCGTGATGGCAAATCTGATAGAGACGTGCGGCCTGATAGACACCCTGACCAAGGTGAGGGACGAGCGCTACGAGGTGCTCTACAAGACCGGCGCCTTCCCAAGCTTCAAGTGGCAGCTGCGCGGCTGGGAGATTCCGGCTCCCGAACACCGCAAGTACGGCTTCACCCTCTTCGCTGAAACCGACGAGTTCTGGGAAGCCGAACTGGGCAAGGACCGCAGGGACATCACGAAGGAAGACGTGATAGCCTGGCTGGAGAACAAGAACTACTATCCCGACGCCGTGAACGACGACGACTACAAGAACGAGAACAATCTGCTCAACCAGTTCGTCACCTACCACCTCCTGCCACAGCGCATTCCCGTAGACAAGCTGGCGCTCCACTACAACGAGAAGGGCTACAACTACAAGCTGAGGAACGCTTCGCCCACAGTTCCCGTCTGGGCACACTATGTGACGTTCGGCAAGCGCCGTCTGCTCCGCGTCTGGGAAAGTGCAGAAAGCCAGGGCCCGTACCTGAACCGCTTCCCCAAACTCAACAAGGGACGCCGTGAAGACTATCACGAAAGCGAGTGCACAGAGGAGAACCAGGGCGTGGAACTCAGGACGGACGAGACATCGGGCATCGTGAAACTCATCAATGCCATCATCTATCCCATCCATCAGCCCATCGCCTATACCGAGAATGTCCGCAACCAACTGGCAAAGCAGCGACTGCGCTACGATGCCTGGGAGCTGCAACCCGAGGCCATGAACAACGACATGCGACTGGTCAGCCAGACCGATGCCATCTGGTACTTCTCGAGCGATCCGGACAAGCAGTACTTCGAGAACGCTACCGTCAACAGCAAGCAGACGCACTTCATGCTCCTGAGCGGCCGCGACCAGAGCTGGCCAAACTATCAGGGCGACGAGCTGCTGGCTGAAGGCGTCTACGACATCACCATCACGTTGCCTCCCGTGCCCAAGTTCGGCGTCTATGAAATCCGAATGGGTGTGTCCACATACAGCGGCACTCGAGGCATCTGTCAGGTTTATTGGGGACCGCGCAAAGACCAGCTCGTCGCTCAAGGCATTCCCGTCAACATGCAGTTGGGCGGTAACAGCCAGGGCAACATGCTTGGCTGGGAGGTCGATACGGACGACGACGACTACAATGCCGAGGTTGACAAGAAGATGCGTAACAACGGCTTCCTGAAAGGCCCCGAGTACATCGTGGCAAGTGCCGGCGGTCGTGAGACAAACCGCATGAATGCAGGTGCGACGCGTCGTATTGTGGTGCGCGAAAGCATGTCGCCGGATGTGCAATACTATATGCGCTTCAAGACCGTGCAGCCCGACTACACGACAAAGCAGCTCTTTGTCGACTATCTGGAATGGTGCCCGAAGGAAGTCTACGACAACCCCGAGACACCAGAAGACATCTGGTAAGGTGGTTTACCGCTTACTGCTTACCGCTTACTGTTTAGGGTTTACTGTTTAGCGTTTTAGGGTTAAGCAAAATAAAGCCCCTTTCCTTGTTCGGAGAGGGGCTTTGTTGTTTATGAAAGGTTCCGTTGTTCCTATTTCAGGCAACCGGCAATAAAGGCTTGCATCTCGGGATAGCTCTTTTCGATGCTCAAGAGGAGATGCAGCTGGTTGTTAGCGCGGACGAAGTTGTGGTCGGGATACTGGCACTTCCAGTACTTATCGCCACTCAGGTAGTCCCACAAGAAGCGAACACATTGC
>JAGCFN010000220.1 GCA_017650085.1 Bacteroidaceae bacterium
GTCTGTGAAGCGAACGAAGAAGATGTATGCCGTGCTGTCCTCATCAATGAAGACATGCGAGTCGATGCACTTCTCGTTGCCGATGAGATAGTTCATTTGATAGGTTCCAACCTGCACGAAGGGTCCTTTTGGAGAGGAGGCTGTGGCGGCATAGAGGTGTTCGTTGGCCGAGAAATACATGATGTATTTGTCACCGATGTGATAGACCTCAGGTGCCCAAAACCATTGCGTCTCGGTAGTGTTCGTTTTGTTGAGGGCCAGACCTTCATATTTCCAGACGCGCAAGTCGTCGCTCGTATAGCAGCGGATGCCGTTGGCGTCGTTTGTGCCATAAGCATAGTAAGTGTCTCCGTCGAGCAGAATGTACGGGTCTGCCAGCGGAACCTGACTCTTGCCTCCCTCTGCGAAAGCGAGCAGAGGAAGGAAGAGCAGTAATACGAGAACTTGTTTTCGCAGGTTCATGCCTTTTTACCTTATTGATTTGACCTGTTTATTTCACTTCCCAACCTGCGGCCTTGGCCATCTTCTTGCAGATTTCGGTGTTGTCGAAACGGCCGTGGAACTGTTCTGCACCTACGCCAATTGCGAAGGCAGGAACGTAACCGTTGCTGTGACCGCCGCTTTGCCAGCCAATCATGGCGCATTCGGAGATGACGCGCTTCACGGTGCCGGACAGACGACCTGGGTCGTTCTTTTCCATGAACTCGTTGAAGGCCTTCTCCAGACGGCTTGCCTGATCGTCGCTAACCTTCACGTCGCCCCAGAAGCCGAAGTTGTCGGTGAGGAATTTCTTGCCTTCAGCCCAAGTGAACTTGTCGCCCATCTTCTCCTTGATGGCTTTGAGTTCGCGCTCGAGTTTCACCATGCTCATTCGCTGAGAGGCAACTGCCTTGAGGTTCAACTCGTAGGCTCCACGACCGAGCACCACTCCACCTGTTTCGTGGTCGGCAGTGATGACGATGAGTGTCTCGTCCGGATGTTGCTGATAGAACTCGTATGCCACCTTCACGGCATTGTCCATATCGATGAGTTCGCTGATGAATGTGGGGTCGTTAGCGTGGCAAGCCCAGTCGATCTTGCCGCCTTCCACCATCAGGAAGAAGCCGTCGCGAAGGCCTTGCTTCTTCATGAGGAAGTTGATACCTGCGCGAGTGATGTCCTGCAGGGTAAGGTCGTCCTTCGTACGATCAAGGGCGTAGGGGATGCAACTGTTGTCAATCTTGCTGGCTGCTTCAGTCTGGAAGAGAATCATCTTGTCGGCCTTCTTGGCTTTCTTCAGGTAATCCTTGTAGCCGCGGGCAATCGTGTAGCCTCCTGCTTGAGCCTGTGCATAGAGGTCTGGGCCGCCATCGGGGTTTTGAGGCTTCACGAAATCGCTTCCTGCAAAGAAGTCGAAGCCCGAACCTGGCAGTTGAGCGCCAATCTCGTAAGCCATGCTGCGCTTGGGAACATGCGAGAAGAAGGCTGCGGGAGTAGCGTGATCGATGCTCACGCTGGTCGATATGCCGACTGCAGCTCCAGCATCTTTTGCCCAATGTGCGATGCAGTTCACGGGAGTCTCCAAGTCCTTCAGGACGCCAAGAGCACCGTTCTTCGTCTTGTTTCCGCTGGCCAGAGCCGTTCCTCCTGCAGCCGAGTCGGTCACACCATTCGTGGCGCTCTGAGTGTTGACGAGGCCTACGTATGGGAAACTGGGGAAGCAAAGCTCCTTGATGCCAATCTGACCTTCGAGGGCACCAAGATAGGTTTCGGCTGCATTGACTTGGTTCACGCCCATTCCATCGCCGATGAAATAGAACACATACTTAGCCCTGCCTTCTGCCAGAGCTGCGAGAGCAACCAATAGGATGCTCAGCGTAGAAAAGAAACGTTTCTTCATGTTGGTTATTATTTTAGGTTATATAATTGTCCTAATTTGCCTACAAAATTACAAAAAGTTGTTTAGATTTCAAAATAAAAATAATGTTTTTCCACTTTTCCACTCTTGATAGGGGGAACTTCTGGTAAAGTCGAGTAAAGGAGACTTTTGTCTCCTTCTCAATCGTCACACTAGTAAATCCCAATCGTCACACTAGTAAATCGCAAACTTCACACTAGTAAATCGCAATCGTAACACTAGTAAAATGCAAACGTAACACTATACGTTTGCAATCATAACACTATATGTTTGCAATCGTAACACTATACATTTACAATCGTGGCTGCCTTCTTCCTTCACCTTAACGTTTCAAGTCGTCCAAAAGAGCGTTATTTATCTTAAATTGTGTTAAATCTTAGTACCTTGCGATACAAGGTATTCAAATTATGCCTACCTTTGCATTATCAAAACTCGATATTTTATACAAAATGAATACGGACAACACGAAATCGCAGATGCGCAAAGGGATGCTCGAGTACTGCATCATGCTCTTGCTCAGGCACCAGCCTTGCTATGCTAACGACATCATCCAGCGCCTTCACGAAGCCGAGATGATTGTGATGGAAGGCACGCTCTATCCGCTGCTTTCGCGTCTGAAGCGAGACGGCATCCTTGGGTACGAGTGGCGTGAAAGCACGCAAGGCCCTCCTCGCAAATACTACATCCTGACCGATGAAGGGCAGGAGGCGCTTGCCCAGCTCGACGCAAATTGGGAGGAAATCCTGCGAACCGTAAACATCCTGAAACTCGAAGAATAAACACTTAAACAAATAAAACAATGAAAAAGAACATCAGCATCAACCTGTTTGGCACCTTATATAATATAGATGAGGATGCCTACAACCTCCTCGAGAACTATCTGAACAGTATGAAACGCTACTTCTCCCGTCAGGAAGGAGGAGAGGAGATTGCCGACGACATCGAGCATCGAGTGGCCGAACTCCTTTGGAAAAAGCGCGAGGCAGGCATGACTGCAGTCAATATCGAGACGGTAAAGGGAATTATCGACACTATCGGAAACGCCGAAGCTATTGCCGGAGAAGGTGGAAGCAAGTCGGAAAGTGCCTTTGCAAACTACAATAAGAGGGAGAGTGGAAACGGTCAGGAAACGGGCTTCAAAGAGGACTTCAAGCATTTCAGCGAAGAAGCAGGCAAGTTTGCAAACGATGCCTATATCAGAGGAAAAGCGCATGTCCGCACACATCGCTTCTATCGTTGTGCCGACGACAAAGTCCTAGGCGGCGTTTGCTCTGGCCTCGCCGTCTATTTCGAAAAGGGAGAGCCAGTCATTTGGCGACTCGGAGCCGTCGCTCTCACCCTGCTTGGCATCGGTCTGCCCCTACCTATTATATATATTGTAATGTGGCTCGTGACGCCTGCAGCCCTTACTGCAGAAGACCGTTTGCGTCAACAAGGGAAAGATGTCACACCCGACAACCTTGCTCAGCAAGTCGTGAATGACTCAGAACCCATTGTTGTGAAGGACGAGAACAAAGGCTGCCTGAAGGCCTTTCTCATTACTATTGTCATCTGTTGCATACTGCCTCTCATCCTCTTCTTTATCCTTTGGGGCAATATAATCTGGAGGATTTTCTCAGACTTTTAGGTGAGAAAAAACAAAGAAGGCAGCTCCTTGTCGCGGGGCTGCCTTCTTCGTTCTCGGATTTGGTTCAGAAAAGAACCTTCTTCCCATTGATAATGTAGATGCCTTTCTGTGCCTTGCTGACTCTCTGACCACTAAGATTGTAGATAGTCTTTGGCTCAAATGAGGGCGCGTAAACCCTCTTTATCTCAGTCGCATTTTCGAGTGCTTGCTCTGCTCGCTCGATAGCTTGGCGCAAAGAACTGATGCTCTCGGTTGTGACGGTGCCTGCCGTGATGAGCGAGCGCATGGCTTGAGTCTCCGCCATCAACGCGTCGAAAGCTTCCTTGACCGTAGGCTTCAGGTAATAAGGCGAGGCTTCCTCGTCGATGGTGACGTTGTGTACTTGGAACTCACTCATGGCAAAGACGTGACTGTCAGAACGTTTGCCGATGGTTTCCATTACCTGAAAGCGCAAGAAACGCGAGGCGTCATCGGAAAAGAGGACTGGCGAAACATACTCTTCGCTGACTGTTGTTGGCATGCCTTCCGTGAGTCGGGCAATCGGCAGGAAGTTTCTTACGGTTGACGAGGTTGATACAACGATGTCCGAAGGCGTGTCTGGCAAACCGTAGTCAGGGTTCTGCGAGGGCTTGAAACTGAAGGCAAAAGCACTGATGCCGCCAGTTATGCGTGCCTGAATGTAAGACATCTCATCGGGCCAAGTAATGCCGCTGTACCAAGTCTCGTAGTAAGTGTCGGTCTTCCTGTCGATGAGCTTTGCCAAACTGTGTGCTTCTTGTTGCGCATTATTGGCATTCGAGGAGAGAGTCGAAGCGTTGAGAACAAGCCTGGAACTCGTATTCGGTTGCGCAACGAACGCTTTCGAATAAGTCTGCAAAGCTTGCATGAAGACATTCTCCGGCGAGTTCTCGTGGAGCGCTTTCTCTGCTTCGTCAGTAAGTTCCTGCAATGTAACCTCGTCGGGCCTCAAGTAATGATTGGTGCGCAACTGGTAGATGGCGTTGACGCCAGCAGAGGTCAAGAGGATGACAGGTGTTTCGGAATTGGCGTTGACACCAACAAACTTGCCACTGATGCCGATTGAGAATCCGTCGCCAGTCTTCTTGATGCTGATGGGCATGGGCATGTCGGAAAGCACCAAGGAAGAACCTTCGACACGAAGATACTTCTTTGCTCCTAGGTTGTAGAGATAGTACTCGTTGTACTTGTCTGAATGGAGGACCATCCAGTTGCAGTAAGGATCGGAGACATGGCACGGCTGTTTATATGCTTCGGCTGCAGCGGCGACACTTGAACCCACGATGGAAGGCATATTGTCTGTGGTCGCGATGATGTCTCCACGTCCCGAAATGTTATGAATCTGATAAACTGCTTTCGGCGTGAAAGACTCTGCCTTGGCTACGATGCCGTAGTTAAGTGGTTGGGCCGTCTCGCCAAGATCCTCAATGGCTTGTCTCAAGGCATCAATGTCGGTGCAGGTTCCGTTGGCATAAACTGCAAGCAGGGGCTCAAGGTCGGCAGGTGCATAGCCACCCCAACTGTCGGATTCGTCAATGATCTGCTGGACAAGGCCGAGCATGTCGTCAAGCCTGTACTCATTTTTGAAGTAGAGCTCGTTGATGACAAGGTCTGTTCCATAGCCTGCCAAGAAGCGTATGCGGAAGTATTTGGCAGTAACAGGCTCCGACAAATAAATGGTGGGTGAGGTGGAATCCTCAATGTTGAGGCGCGATTCGACAGTTGTCCAACGCGTACCATTGTCGGAAACAGAGAGCATCATCTGTTTTGCGCGATACTTGCTCTCGCGGCTTTGGTAGAGTTCAATTGACCTGACGGTAACGGTGTCGGGTGCTTCGATGACAAAGGTATGAGGATATCCCACCGAACCATTCTTCCACTTGTTGTGGTAGTAGGCACTTCTGTTGCCGTCGAGTATCATGGTAGCACGTCCGTAATCGCCTTCACCAACAGTTTCTTCGTCACTCCAACTGATGACCTTCCATGTTTTGGGGTCAGATATGGTGCGTGTCAACTCAATACGCGACTGCATGGTCCATGCCTGGTAATGAAGGATGCCTTCGTCGACGCGATGTTCCAGACGTGCAATGTTGATGGTATCCACCCATGGCATCTCGCCCATGACAGGAGGCTCACAGGTGCTTGCGCTGTCTCGTGTCCCCATATAGCCTCCCGTTTCCAGATAGAAGGTCTTGTCATAAAGTCCCGTGAGCCCGTGTCCGTAATCATAACGGGAATTGCGTTGGTTCTTGCCTTGCGTATGGCCGTAGCCTGCATGGTTCAACGCATACCACTTGCCATTTGCAGCGGAACGCATGGCTCCGTTGCGGAAATAGCAGCGTCTCATCAGGTTGCCACCCTTATCACCAAAGTTCTCCAGGAAGCTGTAGATGCCGCTCGTGAGTCGGTTGGCTCCCGCCATACGAAGCGTACCCATGTAGTGCCAGTCAGCCTCCTCGGCTTGCTTGAACCAAACCGACTGCAGAGTACTCTCGTATTCCTTGACGTTACCGAGTGAGTCTTTGACACTGATGATGTCCGGGCGGACATTGTAAAGGAACTGTACCCAGTGGTCGAACTCCCAGAAGTCATCGCGGTTGTAACGTATGCTTGAGCCTGTACCCTCGCCTCCGAAACGTGTGGCGTAGGCTTCCGGACCTAAGTCAACGGCAGCGGCGCGCATGATGTCGGGCAATGTCTTATCCTCGTCCACGTCGCCATTGTCCCATACAGAGAAGAGAACAGTATGTCCGTAACTGCCGTCACTGCGGTTAGGCATCTGAATGCCGGAGTACATACCGTCAGTTCCGATTGCCATTTGATAGGTTGCCGGCTGTTTGTAAGCGCTTGGGTACATCACTTCGAGGTACGTCCAGTTGTAGCTTTGGCCCGAAGGTGCTCCGGGAACCTCTGTGCTCCACCAAAGGTGAACACTTGGAGCCATGAATATCTCGGAGTCTGTGATGCTGAGTGCAGAAGTACGTTGGAAGAGGAGCGAGTTGAGACGGTCTGAACTTGTGCCGTTTGGACATGTAAGTTCAAAGCGGTACCAGCCGTCATAGGGCATTTCCGTGTCGGGCATTATCTCCATTCGTTGCTCTGCCGACGTAGTAGTCGTGCTTGTCGTGGTTTTTTCAAGAACGACGGTTCCAGTGGCTGGATGCACGATGCGGACACCGAAGGAAAGCTTTTTGCCCGACGTCTTGAATACGGCGTCGGCACGAACATGTCCCGTTGGGAAGTGGATGCCATAGACTAGGACTGTGCCTGCGGGATAGCCCCAATTGATGTATGTGTCCGAACGCTGGCTGCCTGTCGCTTCACCAGCAAGTTCGCGATAGTGGCGTGCAGCCCAAATAGTATCTGTCTTTGCTTGCCAATCAGTTGCATGTATCGGCAGGATGGAAACCAGTGCCAGACATGCCAACAATAAACCTTTCTTCATTGCCTGATTATCTTTTAAGACGATTATTTGGTTACTTTCAGATATTTGCATCCGTGGGTGGGAATGGTGCAGGTCAACTCGTCGGCAGAGAGGTCTTTCTGTCTCCAAAGGTCACGGAACTTGAAGTTCTGTGAGATGTATTTCTTGATGTCAACCTGTTTGTCTTCTTCACCTACGTTGAAAATGCCGAAGGCCTGGCTGCCGTCTGCAAGCGGACGTGCCCATACTTCGATGTCACCATCTTTGACAACGCGGTCGGCCTGCTTGCCAAGGATGTCCTGATTGATGAGGTTGACCTCATGATTGCAGAGAAGACCGACAGTGAAGTCGTCCATCTGAGCGATGTCACAACCAATGAGCATATTGGAGGCAAGAAGCGTCCAAAGCGTGATGTGGGTGTATTGCTCGTCGGGTGTGAGGCGGCTGTCGCGGAGGTTGCTGCTCCATCCCACCTTGCCTACGATGAGCATGTCGGGGTCGTTCCAATGTCCGGGAGCGGCATATTCTGCCA
>JAGCFN010000221.1 GCA_017650085.1 Bacteroidaceae bacterium
CAAGTTTCCTGGGAGGCTTCGATATAACGCTCCCAAGCAGCTGGACAAATGCCGTGGATAAGAAGTCGAGCAGTACGACAGGTCTGCTGAGCATCTTCCTGATGGCGTTCACTTTGAGCCTCGTCAGCTTCTCTTGCACAGGCCCGATCATCGGTTTCCTGCTTGTCGAGGTCAGCACAACTGGCTCCATCCTCGCGCCAACCATCGGAATGCTGGGCTTCGCACTTGCTCTCGCCCTTCCTTTCACCCTCTTTGCTATGTTCCCTGCTTGGCTCAAGAGCATGCCCAAGAGCGGTAACTGGATGAACTGCATCAAGGTTTGCCTCGGCCTTTTGGAGATTGCGTTTGCCTTGAAGTTCTTCAGCGTGGCCGACCTCGCTTATGGTTGGCACTTGATGGATAGGGAAGTCTTCCTCTGTCTGTGGATCGTCATCTTTGCCTTGATGGGTGCTTATCTCATTGGTTGGATACGCTTCCCGCACGATGAAGACGAGTACGACGAGATGGGCGAGGTTATTCAGAGGCCTCGAACCAGCGTGATTCGTTTCTTTATGGCACTTGCCTCATTTGCCTTCGCCCTCTATATGGTACCGGGACTTTGGGGCGCTCCCTGTAAGGCAGTAAGCGCATTTGCACCCCCCATGAGCACTCAGGACTTCCGTCTCGGAGATGCTTCGGTAGAGGCTCGCTTCAACGACTATGACGAGGGAATGGCTTACGCAAAGGCTCACGGAATGCCCGTCATGATTGACTTTACCGGCTATGGCTGTGTGAATTGCCGAAAGATGGAGGCAGCCGTTTGGACGGACCCGCAAGTGGCAGACCTCATGAAGGAGAAATATGTCCTCGTCACCCTTTATGTCGACGAGAAAACGCCTTTGCCAGAGAAGGTTACGGTACAGGAAAATGGCCAGAATGTAACGCTTCGAACCGTTGGAGACCGTTGGAGCTACCTGCAAAGAAGCAAGTTCGGCGCCAATGCTCAGCCGTTCTATGTCCTGATTGACAACGACGGCCATCCTCTCACAGGTTCCTACTCTTACAACGAGGATGTTTCAGCTTATCGGAACTTCCTCGAGACAGGACTTCGTCAGTACGGTCAAAGATAGCATTTTGTCACACAATTGGTGTGCATCTGTTAGGCCTAAATTGTCCTAACATAAGCTCCAATTGTGTTAAATAATCTTAAAAGTTACATTTTTCATCCTTTTTGGGCCCTTTTTCGAGGAGTGGGTGATTGCCGTTTAAATAAAAAGTCGTACCTTTGCACCCCGAATGGCCCTAATAGGCTCGTTCCTATACATTATAGATAATAAAACATAATATATAATAATAAAACAAACAAAACAATGCCTACAATTCAACAATTGGTCAGAAAAGGCCGTACGGTGTTGGAAGACAAGAGCAAGAGCCCCGCTCTGGACAACTGCCCACAGCGTCGTGGCGTCTGTGTTCGTGTCTACACCACAACACCTAAAAAGCCTAATTCCGCGATGCGCAAGGTCGCACGCGTGCGTTTAACAAACTCAAAGGAAGTGAACAGCTACATTCCCGGAGAAGGTCACAATCTGCAGGAACACAGCATCGTGCTGGTTCGTGGCGGTCGTGTGAAGGATCTTCCAGGTGTACGTTATCACATCGTTCGCGGTACGCTTGATACCGCTGGTGTTGCAAACCGCACCCAGCGTCGCTCAAAGTACGGAGCAAAGCGTCCCAAACAAAAGTAATCATTAACCCCGTTTTGGCTTGTAAGTAAGGTTGAGTAAATGCCCCAGTGGAGGCGTTGAAGACCACAGAAACAACCCCGAACAAAAACAAACAAAACAATGCGTAAAGCTAAACCAAAGAAAAGAATCATCCTTCCCGATCCCGTTTTCGGCGACGTGAAGGTATCTAAGTTCGTCAACCACCTGATGTATGACGGCAAGAAGAGCATTTCTTACGAGATCTTCTACAATGCTCTTGAGATTGTAAAGACTAAGATGGCTAGCGAGGAGAAGGATTCCCTCACCATTTGGAAGGAAGCCCTCGACAAGATCACTCCTCAGGTCGAGGTAAAGAGCCGCCGTATCGGTGGTGCCACATTCCAGGTTCCTACTGAGATCCGTCCTGACCGCAAGGAGAGCATCTGCATGAAGAACATGATTCAGTTCGCTCGCAAGCGTGGTGGTAAGACAATGGCTGACAAACTCGCAGCCGAGATTATGGACGCCTACAATGAGCAGGGCGGCGCTTTCAAGCGTAAAGAAGATATGCACCGTATGGCCGAAGCTAACCGTGCATTTGCTCACTTCCGTTTCTAATAACTACTTAACCTTTTCAAACGCTTAATTCTCATTTAGATTAGATTATTAGAGATGGCAAAGCAAGATTTACATTTGACGCGTAACTTCGGTATCATGGCCCATATTGATGCCGGTAAGACAACAACCTCCGAACGTATCCTCTTCTACACCGGTAAGACACATAAGATCGGTGAGGTGCACGAAGGTGGCGCAACTATGGACTGGATGGAACAGGAGCAGGAGCGTGGTATTACCATCACTTCTGCTGCTACCACAGCATACTGGAACTATGGCGGCAACAAGTACAAGTTCAATCTGATCGACACTCCGGGACACGTGGACTTCACGGCCGAAGTGGAGCGTTCATTGCGCGTACTTGACGGAGCCGTTGCAACCTACTGTGCAGTAGGCGGCGTCGAGCCCCAGTCAGAAACCGTATGGCGTCAGGCTGACAAGTACAACGTGCCCCGTATGGGTTACGTTAACAAGATGGACCGCTCTGGTGCCGACTTCTTCGAGGTTGTTCGCCAGATGAAGGACGTCCTGGGTGCAAATCCTGTTGTAGTGGCAGTGCCTATCGGTGCTGAGGAAAACTTCAAGGGTATCGTTGACCTGCTCAGGATGAAAGCTATCCTGTGGCATGACGAGACGATGGGTGCCGAATATGACGTTGAGGACATTCCTGCAGACATGAAGGACGAGTGCGACGAATGGCGCGCTAAGCTCGTTGAGGCTGCTGCAGAACAGGACGAGGCTCTCATGGAGAAATACTTCGAGGATCCTGACTCTGTAACTACAGAAGAGATCATCGCAGCTATCCGTAAAGGAACCCTTGCTCTGAATGTCGTGCCCATGACTTGTGGTTCTTCATTCAAGAACAAAGGCGTACAGACTTTGCTTGACTACGTCTGCATGTTCCTTCCCTCTCCTCTCGACACTCCCGCTATCGAGGGCGTTAACCCCGAAACTGGCGAGACTGAAACACGTCAGCCCGACGAGGATGAGAAGACAGCTGCTCTTGCGTTCAAGATTGCAACCGATCCGTATGTAGGTCGTCTCACATTCTTCCGTGTTTATAGCGGTAAGGTGGAGGCTGGTTCCTACATCTACAATGTTCGCTCTGGCAAGAAGGAACGCGTGAGTCGTCTGTTCCAGATGCACTCCAACCACCAGAACCCCGTTGACTGCATCAGCGCAGGTGACATCGGCGCAGGTGTTGGTTTCAAGGATATCCACACAGGTGATACACTCTCAGACGAGAATGCACCCATCACACTCGAGTCAATGGACTTCCCCGATCCCGTTATCGGTATCGCAGTTGAGCCCAAGACTCAAAAGGACCTTGACAAGCTCAGCAATGGACTTGCCAAGCTTGCAGAAGAAGATCCGACCTTCACAGTTCGTACTGACGAGCAGAGCGGTCAGACCGTCATCAGCGGTATGGGTGAGCTTCACCTCGACATCATCATCGATCGTCTGAAGCGTGAGTTCAAGGTAGAGTGCAACCAGGGTAAGCCTCAGGTTAACTACAAGGAAGCCATTACAACAACTGTCAACCACCGTGAGGTTTACAAGAAACAGTCTGGTGGTCGCGGTAAGTTCGCTGACATTATCGTTAACGTGGGTCCTGTAGATGAGGACTTTAAGGAAGGAGGCCTGCAGTTTATCAACAGCGTGACTGGTGGTAACATTCCTAAGGAGTTCATCCCCAGCGTTCAGAAGGGCTTCGAGGCTGCCATGAAGAATGGTGTGCTCGGTGGCTTCCCCATGGACAGCCTGAAGGTAGAACTCGTGGATGGTAGCTTCCATCCCGTTGACTCTGACCAGCTCTCGTTCGAGCTCGCTGCTCAGATGGCTTACAAGGCTTGCTGCGCAAAGGCTAAGCCTGTACTCATGGAACCCATCATGAAACTGGAAGTCGTTACTCCAGAAGAGAATATGGGTGACGTAATCGGCGACCTCAACAAGCGTCGTGGCCAGGTAGAGGGAATGGATTCCACTCGCACCGGTGCCCGCCTTGTGAAGGCAATGGTTCCTCTGGCAGAGATGTTCGGCTACGTTACAGCTCTGCGCACCATCACCTCAGGTCGCGCAACCAGTTCAATGACTTACGACCACCATGCTCCCGTGAGCGCTGGTATCGCTAAGAGTGTTCTCGAAGAAATGGGAGGTCGCGTAGATCTGGTATAAAAAGAAAAGAAGGATAGGGTCACCTGCAAGCATATGACTCTTTGTGGATGATACCCTATCCCTTATACATTATTAATATATAATAAAGGAAAAATGAGTCCAAAGATTAGAATCAAACTGAAGTCTTACGACCACAATCTGGTCGACAAGTCCGCTGAAAGGATTGTAAAGACAGTTAAGGAAACAGGTGCTGTAGTAAGCGGACCGATTCCCCTGCCCACACGCAAGAGAATCTTCACTGTAAACCGCTCTACATTCGTTAACAAGAAGAGCCGTGAGCAGTTCGAGTTGAACAGCTACAAGCGTCTCGTTGACATTCACAGCTCCAGCGAAAAGACTATCGACGCCCTCATGAAGCTCGAGCTTCCTAGTGGTGTTGAAGTAGAGATTAAGGTGTAATACACATTATTTATTAATTAATAACAACAGAAATGCCAGGATTATTAGGAAAGAAAATCGGAATGACTTCCGTTTTCAGTGCCGAGGGTAAGAATGTACCATGCACTGTTATCGAATTAGGTCCTTGTGTTGTTACTCAAATCAAAAGCGTAGAAAAGGACGGCTACAGCGCCGTTCAGCTCGGCTTCGAAGATGCCAAGGAGAAGAACACTACCGCTCCTCTCATGGGCCACTTCAAGAAAGCCGGAGTAACACCCAAGAGACACTTGGCCGAGTTCACAGGTTTCGAACAGGAACTGAATTTGGGTGACACCATCACCGTTGAGCTGTTTGCCGACAGCGCTTTCGTTGATGTAATCGCTACCTCTAAGGGTCGCGGCTTCCAGGGCGTAGTTAAGCGTCATGGTTTCGGCGGCGTAGGTCAGACTACTCACGGTCAGGACGACCGTCTGCGTAAGCCAGGTTCTATCGGTGCCTGCTCATATCCCGCTAAGGTATTCAAAGGAATGCGTATGGGCGGCCAAATGGGCGGTGATCGTGTGACAACACACAACCTGCAAGTGTTAAAGGTAATTCCCGAACACAACCTCCTTCTCATCAAGGGTAGTGTTCCCGGATACAAAGGTTCAATCGTAAGCGTTTTGAAGTAATGGAATTAAATGTTTTAAATATCAAAGGTCAGGAGACTGGACGCAAGGTCGCTCTCAATGATGCCATTTACGCTATTGAGCCTAACGACCATGCAATCTATCTTGACGTGAAGCTTATCATGGCCAATCAGCGCCAGGGTACTGCTAAGTCAAAAGAAAGAAGTGAAGTAAGTGGTTCAACCCGCAAGCTCGGTCGCCAGAAAGGTGGTGGCGGTGCTCGTCGTGGTGATATCAACTCTCCCGTACTCGTAGGCGGTGGCCGCGTATTCGGTCCCAAGCCTCGCGATTATAGTTTCAAACTCAACAAGAAGGTTCGTCAGCTTGCTCGTAAGTCTGCCCTCGCATACAAGGTTCAGGAGAATGCTCTGGTCGTTGTAGAGGACTTCACTTTCGATGCTCCCAAGACAAAATCAATGGTTGAAATCTTAAAAAATCTTAAAGTTTCAGACAAGAAGACCCTCTTTGTCATGCCAGGTGCGGATAAAGTCGTATATTTGTCAGCTCGAAACATCGAACGCGTTCAGGTTATGGCCGCAACTGCACTCAATACCTACAAGGTTTTGAACGCAGATGTTATGGTCGTGGCTGAAAGCGCTCTCGCTGTCATCGATGGAAACTTAACCAAATAAGTAGTCGAAACAGATATGGGATATATTATTAAACCTCTGGTCACTGAGAAGATGACCGGTATCAGCGAGAAGCAGAACAAGTTCGGCTTTATCGTTCGTCCCGAAGCTAACAAGATTGAGATTAAGAAGGAAGTGGAAGCACAGTACAACGTTACCGTTACTGACGTCAACACTTGTGTCTATGGCGGCAAGAGCAAGAACCGCTACACTCGTTCCGGTCTCATCAAGGGACGCACTAACGCTTTCAAGAAGGCAATCGTAACCCTCAAGGAAGGCGATGTAATTGATTTTTATAGCAACATTTAATAGAAGATGGCAGTACGTAAATTTAAGCCCACAACACCGGGCCAAAGACACAAGATTATAGGTACCTTCGAGGAAATTACTGCATCGGTACCTGAGAAATCTCTCGTTTGCGGTAAGCGCTCTACAGGTGGTCGCAACCATACCGGTAAGATGACCGTGCGCTATATCGGTGGAGGTCACAAGCAGAAGTTCCGCTTCATTGACTTCCGACGTGAGAAGGATGGTGTTCCCGCCGTCGTTAAGACAATCGAGTACGATCCCAACCGCTCAGCGCGTATCGCACTCCTGTTCTACGCCGACGGAGAAAAGCGTTATATTATTGCTCCCAACGGACTGAAGGTGGGTGCCACTGTGATGAGTGGTGCCGAAGCAGCTCCCGAAATCGGTAATGCTCTGCCTCTGCAGAACATCCCTGTTGGTACTGTAATCCACAACATCGAACTTCGTCCTGGTCAGGGCGCTCTGCTCGTTCGTTCCGCTGGTAACTTCGCTCAGCTGACTTCACGCGAAGGTCGTTACTGTGTTATCAAGCTTCCCTCTGGAGAGACCCGTCAGATTCTCTCTGCCTGCAAGGCAACAGTAGGTAGCGTAGGTAACTCTGATCACGCTCTGGAAAGCTCCGGCAAGGCAGGTCGCTCTCGCTGGATGGGACGTCGCCCCCACAACCGTGGCGTTGTCATGAACCCCCACGACCATCCCATGGGTGGTGGTGAAGGTCGCCAGTCTGGTGGTCATCCTCGTTCGCGTAAGGGCTTGTATGCTAAGGGACTCAAGACTCGTGCTCCCAAGAAGCAGTCCAACAAGTATATTATCGAGAGATGTAATAAGTAAACAAAAAGTTAGCTAGAATAAAACTATGAGTCGTTCATTAAAGAAAGGTCCGTATATCGAAGTCAGCCTCGAGAAGAAAATCGTCGCTATGAATGAAAGCGGTAAGAAGAACGTGGTCAAGACTTGGTCTCGCGCTTCTATGATCTCCCCTGATTTCGTAGGTCATACGGTTGCCGTTCACAACGGAAATAAGTTTATTCCTGTTTACGTTACTGAGAATATGGTTGGACATAAGCTTGGAGAGTTCGCTCCTACACGCAAGTTCGGTGGCCATGCTGGTAACAAGAAGAAGTAAGCAGGCAATTAATCGTTAATTATAGAGTAATAATATAATGGGAAAAAGAAAGAAATTAGCTGCTGAAGCAAGAAAAGAAGCTCGCAAAGCGCAAAGTTTCGCAAAGCTGAGGAATGTGCCTTCTTCTCCCCGCAAGATGAGATACGTGGTTGATTTGGTTCGCGGTATGGAGGTTAACAGAGCATTAGGCACTCTGAAGTTCTGCGTCAAGGCAGCAAGTGAAGACGTCGAGAAGGTGCTTCGCTCAGCCATTGCCAATTGGGAACAGAAGAATGAGCGCAAAGCCGAAGAAGGCGAGCTCTATATCAGTAAGATCTTCGTGGACGAGGGTGCTACCCTCAAGCGTATGAGACCCGCTCCTCAGGGTCGTGGTTACAGAATCCGTAAGCGTTCTAACCATATCACGTTGTTCGTTGACACCAAGAATAAAGATTAAGGAAAAGTATGGGACAGAAAGTTAATCCAATAAGCAACCGCCTCGGTATTGTCCGTGGTTGGGATTCAAATTGGTA
>JAGCFN010000222.1 GCA_017650085.1 Bacteroidaceae bacterium
GGTCAGATAGACAAAACACGACTTCTGCGAAAAAAGTTCTACGTTTGTTTGGCAGAATGAAATAAAAGCTGTACCTTTGCAGCGCAATTCAAAGGAATGGTGCCTTGGATGAGTGGCTTAGTCAACGGTCTGCAAAACCGTCTACGGCGGTTCGAATCCGCCAGGCACCTCGAAAGTAAAGAAGAATCCCGTACAGCGAAAGTTGATACGGGATTTTGCAAATAACGACCTTTTACTATGAAGAAAAAGAACCTCGAAACCATCTGCATCCACGGCGGATGGAAGCCTGGGAAAGGCGAACCCCAGCAACTCCCCATCTATCAGAGTACAACCTACCGCTACGAGACGAGCGACCAGATGGCCCGACTCTTCGACCTCAAGGACAGCGGCTATTTCTATACCCGTCTGGCCAACCCCACGAACGACGCCGTCGCCAAGAAGATTGCCGCTCTGGAAGGTGGAGTCGGAGCTGTGCTGACCAGTAGCGGACAAGCCGCAAACTTCTATGCCATCTTCAACATCTGTCAGGCTGGCGACCATTTCATCACGGCCAACACGATTTACGGAGGAACCTTCAACCTCTTTGGCGTGACGCTGAAAAAACTTGGCATAGAGTGCACCTTCGTTGACCCCGATTGGGATGACAAGCGTATCGAGGCCTGCTTCCGCCCCAACACAAAGTGTTTCTTTGGCGAGACCATCTCGAACCCCGGTTGTAATGTGTTCGACATAGAGCGTTTCGCCAAGATGGCTCACAAGCATGGTGTGCCCCTCATCGTGGACAACACCTTTGCCACACCCATCAATTGCCGTCCCTTCGAATGGGGTTGCGACATTGTCACGCACTCCACCACAAAGTACATGGACGGTCATGCCACTCAAGTTGGTGGCGTAGTGGTCGATAGCGGCAACTTCGATTGGGACAAGTATGCAGAGAAGTTCCCCGGCCTTTGCACACCCGACGAGTCCTATCACGGCCTGACCTACACAAAGGCTTTCGGCAAGATGGCTTACACAACCAAACTTGTAGCCCAACTGATGCGCGACCTGGGAAGCATTCCAGCTCCGCAGAACTCCTTCCTCCTCAACCTCGGACTTGAGACGCTCCACCTCCGCATGCCCCGCCATTGCGAGAACGCGCAAAAGGTTGCCGAGTGGCTCGAGAAGAATCCCAAGGTGGGATGGGTGAACTATGCAGGTCTGCCCTCGAACAAGTACTATGCTTTGGCTCAGAAATACATGCCGAAGGGAACTTGCGGCGTGATAGCATTCGGACTGAAAGGCACGAAGGAAGAGGCAATCCGCTTCATGGACAACCTGGACTTCATCAGCATCGTGACGCATGTGGCCGATGCCCGTACCTGCGTTCTGCATCCTGCAAGCCATACTCACAGACAACTCAGCGACGAGCAACTCAGGGAAGCCGGCATAGCTCCCGACCTGGTCCGTCTGAGTGTCGGCATAGAAAATGTCGAAGACATCATTGCCGACCTGGAACAGGCAATGGCGAAAATGTGAAAATACCATAAAGTCCTCCCCAAAACGGGGAGGCTTTTTTTTATTAAGTTAATTAGTCTTAATTGTTTTTGCCGTTTGCAGAAGATTGTATATCTTTGTCAAGCCAAACGAGCAAAATAGGTAATGAACAAGCTCTACTATCTGCTTTTGTCGACTTTGCTGGCGTTAGTGTCCTGCAAAAGCCAATACATGGTAAGGGGGTCCTCGAATGTGGAAGACCTCGAAGGGCAAGTGCTGACGCTCAAGGTCTATGTGGATGGCGAGATGAAAAGTATAGACTCGACAAGAGTCGTGCATGGCCGTTTCGACTTTGGAGGCAGTATGGACTCCACAATGCTGGCAAACGTCTTCCTTGGCGACTTGAGCGTAATGCCTATCGTGCTTGAAGAAGGTGAAGTTAGGCTCAGTATCGGAGAATCCCAGCAAACGGCTACAGGCACTCCCCTCAACGATACGCTGTCGGGCTTCATCCAAAGAAAGACCCAACTCGACGCTCGCATGGCCGAACTGCCACACCTGCAATCGCAGATGATCATGGACGGGACGGACTACGACGAGGTCATGTACGAGCTAGGCAAGCAGTCGAAGGAATTGGCAGATGAGAACGACCAGCTCATTACCCGTTTCATACGCGCGAATTATAATAATGTACTAGGGCCAGGCATCTTCATGATTCTGACGAGCAGTCTGCCCTACCCTGTCCTCACGCCACAACTGGAGGAAATCATTACGAACGCCCCACCATATTTCTTGGGACACCCTTATGTAAAGGAGTACATCAAGAAGGCGAAAGAATACCAAGAGAAAACGAAGGGGTACTGATACCATGAAGATTCTTTACAGACTTTATCAACTCCTTATTGCCCTGCCAATCATCATCCTGACGACTGCCTTGACGGCTATTGTCACCATTCTGGGATGCACTTTCTGCAAGGCGAGAACCTGGGGTTACTATCCTGCTATGGTTTGGAGCAGGCTGATGTGCTGGGTTATGCTCTTGCCTGTCAAAGTGGAAGGGCGAGAGTTGTTGGACAAGAAGCAGTCCTACGTCTTTGTCGCCAACCACCAAGGCCCCTACGACATCTTCCTCATATACGGTTTCCTGGGACGCAGTTTCCGCTGGATGATGAAGAAGAGTCTTCGCAACATTCCGCTCGTGGGAAAGGCTTGCGAGAGTGCAGGCCACATCTTTGTCGACAAGAGTGGGCCGAAAGCCATTCACAAAACGTACGAACAAGGGCGCAAAGTCCTGCAGAACGGCGTTTCGCTTGTGGTCTTCCCTGAAGGGGCACGAACCTTTACTGGGCATATGGCTAAGTTCCGCAGAGGTGCTTTCGGACTGGCTGATGAGCTGCAACTGCCCGTCGTTCCCATAACGATTGACGGCAGTTTCGACGTCCTTCCCCGTCAAAAGGGCATCAACTTCGTCAATTGGCACAGGCTTCGTCTCGTCATTCACGCTCCTATCGAACCCTCCAGTCGAGGTCCAGAAGACATTCAGCGCATCCTTGAGCAGAGCTACGAAACCATTATGCGCGACCTTCCTGCAAAGTATCAAGGCTTTGTTGAAAACCCAGACCAATGAGAATCTTCGCCTTCGTTCTATTCCTCTGCACTTTTACCTTAAGCACAAAGGCACAGAGCAGCGTACAAATCGGCAAGTCTTTGCAGGTGGAAAGATGGATAACATCACATTTCGGCAAGGGGGAAACGCCGCCCTTCTCGTTCGAATATGATGGGCTACCTTCATCAAAAATCCTCAGCAGATGCCGACATTCCCTGACCCGACTTCCCAATACTGAGGACAATCAGGTGCGATACCTTGCCACCTATGCCGATGGAAAGGGCTTGAAGGTGGAATGCGAAGTGACGGGCTGGACGGACTTCGGCACGATTGAATGGGTGCTGCGCTTCGAGAACACAGGTTCTGACATGACGCCTCCCATCAGTCATGTTCAGACAGCCGACATCATATTCCGTCACCCAGCCTTTGTTCCCAATCTTTATTATGCTGAGGGCAGTAACGCCAGTCGAGCCGACTTTGCCCCACACGAACGCTCTCTTCAGAATGGCGACACGCTGAAAATGGAACCTCGAGGTGGTCGCTCTTCCGATGGAGCCTTTCCCTTCTTCAATCTGCAAATGTCTGAAGACGAAGGCGTTATGGTTGCTATCGGTTGGACGGGCACTTGGGAAAGCATGCTAACCTCCCTCGATGACCAACGACTCCAGTTGAAAGCAGGCCTGAAGCACCTCGACGCAGGTCTTTTGCCTGGTGAACGCATTCGAACCGCAAGTGTCTGTCTGCTCTTTTGGAAAGGTGATCGTATGGTTGGGCACAACCGATTCCGTCGTTTTCTGCTGGCTCACCACTCTCGGAAAATTGAGGGTCAGCCCGTCTGGTACCCCATGTTCGGAGGTTTCAACTGGGGCGATCCTGCTCCTTGCAACGAATATACCTGCATGACTACAGAATACGCCATCGCCCTCGTACAACGCACAAAGATGTTTGGCTTGAAACCCGAGGCCTTTTGGCTCGATGCAGGTTGGTACGAAGAAGCTGCCGATCACGCTTTAGGCAAGAATTGGTACAATACCGTAGGCAATTGGAAGCCTGACCAGGAAAGGTTTCCAAACGGATTCAAGCCAATCTCCGACTATATCCACAAGCAAGCCGATGCCAAATTCATGGTTTGGTTCGAGCCCGAACGCGTCTACAAAGGAAGTCTGTGGGAACGCCAACACCCCGAATGGATGCTGGCTGCAGGTGGGGACAACCGTCTCCTTAACCTTGGCACACCTGAAGCCTGCAAGTGGTTGAGCAAGACGATAGGCGACCTCCTCGAAGAGAACGGAATCGACCACTACAGGCAGGACTTCAACATCGCCCCGGAAAGCATTTGGCTCAGCAACGATACGGAAGGGCGGAAAGGCATGACTGAGGTCAAATACATCATGGGGCTTTACGACTTCTGGGACTATCTGCTCACCCGTTTCCCCCACCTCCTCATCGACAATTGCGCAAGTGGAGGACGTCGGATCGACTACGAGACCATGCTCCGAAGCGCTCCTATGTGGCGAACAGATTACAGCTATGGCGAACCCGTTGGCTATCAATGCCATACATATGGCCTGGAGTTCTATCTGCCCCAACATGCTACAGGCAGTTATCATGTCGATTCCTTCGACTCACGTTCCTCGCTTGGAAGTGCAGTTGTCTTCAATTGGAAACTCACCCAGCAAGGTGAGTCCTTCACAGATATGGCGCGAACCATGCAGGAGTTCGAGGAGGTGCGACCTTATTTCTACGAGGATTTCTATCCCCTTTCCGGCATTGGAGACCTGACTGGCGATGACATTTGGCTGGCTTATCAGCTTTATCGGCCCTCGGACGAGACAGGTTATATCGTGGCTTTCCGTCGTGCTTTATGCGAAACGCCTGCCTACGAAGTCCGTCTTTCAGGCCTCAACCCCTCCTCCACCTATCGCATATTCAACAAGGACAAAGGCGAAGAGAATGAGTATTCTGGCCGTAAACTGATGGAAGGACTGGAGTTGACTCTCCCCCAACCTCGCTCCAGTCTTTTGCTTAAAATAGAGAGGGTGAAATGATCACACGTTACGTTTGCAATCATAACACTTTAAGTTTGCATTTTAACAACGTGACGTTTGCATTTTAACAACGCCATGTTTGAACATTCTCCAAGCCAAATGTTTGGCAGTATCAGAAATTATTCGTAACTTTGGCGCGATAAAACGGCCTGAACGACTATGACGCTGAAAGATACCTCCTTTGTTGACCTGATGCTCAACCGCGTTTACAACGTGCTTCTCATCGCCAATCCGTATGATGCCTTCATGTTGGAGGACGACGGTCGAGTGGATGAGAAGATTTTCTCGGAATACGCAAAGCTGGGACTTCGCTTCCCGCCTCGCTTCATTCAAGTTCATAACGGCGACGAAGCAAAAGAGCAAATGGCTGGGGGACAAATAAACCTCGTCATTGTCATGCCTGCTGCGGAAGATAACTCAGTGTTCGATATTGCACGAGACATCAAGCAGCACTACCCAACAACCCCCATCGTCGTGCTGACTCCCTTTAGTCACGGCATCACGAAACGCATGCAAAATGAGGACTTGAGCGTCTTCGAGTACGTCTTCTGCTGGCTGGGAAATACAGAACTCCTGCTCTCCATCATCAAACTGATGGAAGACCGCATGAACCTCGAACACGACATTCGTTCGGCAGGGGTGCAGATGCTTCTTGTCGTCGAGGACAGCATCCGTTTCTATTCAAGCATTCTGCCCACACTCTACAAGTTTGTCCTTCAACAAAGTCTCGAGTTCGCTACGGAAGCCCTGAACACGAGCCTCGAGATGCTGCGAATGCGTGGTAGACCGAAGATTGTGCTGGCTCGTAACTACGAAGAAGCGTGGCTCTTGTACAATCGCTTTGCCGACAACACGCTTGGCGTTATCAGCGATTGCCGATTCCCTCTTACGCCCGGAGGCAAGAAGGACGAAGAGGCTGGTTTCAAACTACTTAGCGCCATCCGAGCTCGCGACCCGTACGTGCCCCTCATCCTCGATTCGAGCGAGACTGAGAATGCAAAACTTGCCAAGGAATGTCACGCAAGTTTCATCGACAAGAACTCGAAGAAGATTGATGTGGACCTTCGCGACCACCTTCGCGACTACTTCGGTTTCGGCGATTTCATCTTCAGGGATCCAGACACGATGGAGGAAGTGGCGCGACTTCACAACCTGAAGGACCTGCAGAACAACATCATGACGCTTCCCACACGAAGTCTCCTCTATCATATTTCCCACAATAACGTGAGCCGCTGGCTTGCCAGTCGTGCTCTCTTCCCCATTTCCGAGTTCCTGAAGGGCAGTACGTGGGAAAGTCTACAGGACGTCGACGCTCA
>JAGCFN010000223.1 GCA_017650085.1 Bacteroidaceae bacterium
ATAGAAGCCCTTCACGCTTGCCTCTGCCCCACTCCATCTATACTCGGTTCCAAGAGAAAGGGAATGGTTGTGCTCGGCCTTCAAGTCACGATTGCCTTCGTGAGTCGGGCTCTTGTAATAGAGTTCAGTAAAGGTGGGCAAGCGGAAGCCTTTGTTGTAGGAGAAAAGCAACTTCCATCGGGAAGTGGGACGATAGGCAACATCTATGCCAGGATAGAAGCGGAAACGATGATCGATAGCGGACGTCATGCTCGCCATCAAACCTGCCGAAATGGTCCAACGCTTCAGCAGAATGTTGTGTTCGAGACTGAAGGAAACTGTCGTCCGATTGTCGCTCCAAGTATAGAAACTCCCTTCCGGTCGGGGATTGCAGCCAAGATTCGTGCTAAGGATGTTTTCATGGCGAAGCAAAGCCGAAACTGCTGTCTTGCCTAGTCTCCAGTCGAAATGCCCTCCTGCCTTGACGCCATAAACGTCCGAACGATGGAAATTCTCGCCAAAGGTGGTGCCACGAACAAGCTCGAAGTTGTCCCAGGAACGATTCCAAAAGACTTGTGGCGTGAAATGGAAACGGCCTTTAGTCTCGGCAGAAACGCTCGTCATAAGTCGTTGATTCCGTTCATATTGGTCAGGATAATTGGCGCTGTAGAAGGTGTTGGCTCCGTAGCTTTTCTTCGAGAAGCCGAACTGCCAGTCGAGCTTGAAAGAGCTGTCCTCGTAATCGCCTTGATAGAAGAGCTGCCCCTTTCGCCAAGAACTGTTGAGGGTGCCACCATCGCTTCTGCCTCCACCACCGCTAATGCGATTCGAGACCTTGCCTTTCGTAAGAGAAAAACGAGCCTCGCCTTCTCCAGTACCAAAGGAACCGCCTAGAGCGGCAAGTTCGAGAGTTCGTCCGGACTCGTGCTTTGTGACGATATTGATGGCTCCGCCAAAGCTCTGACCGCCATAAACGCGACTGGCCGCACCTTCGAGCACCTCAATGCGCTCGATGTCGCTGATACTGACGGGAAAGTCTGCCGAAAGATGTCCTGTTTGGGGATTGCCGATGTCAATACCGTTGAGCAGAAGCGTGACCTGATCAAAAGTGCCGCCATCGATGCTGATGTCCGTCTGAATACCAAAGCCACCGCGCTGACGGACGTCCACGCCTGTGACTAATTTGAATAGGTCGTTGATACTTTGTACCGCCGCCTGCTCGATGTCCTGGCGGCTAAGCACACTGACGAGTCGTGCCGACTGCAATTGCGTCAGCGGAGCCATAGTGCCGCTCACAGTCACCTCTGCCAGTTCTTCCTCCTCGACGGTGTTCTCCTCCTCATAAGAAATAACAGGAGAACTCTGCCTTTGAGCATGAGCTGATGCCGCCACACTTAATGTGGCTACACTGAGGACACCTATCCGCACTTGCCGATGAAGGCTGGCAAAGGCGCTGTAACCCTTGTTGGCAAACTGCTTCCAAGTAATTACGGCTGGCCTTTCTTGATGTCTGTGCATAAATAAATTTATTTAATGACTAATGAAGAATTAAGAAAGAAGAATTAGGAATTCCCATGTAATTCTCGTTCTTCGCTTCTAATTCTTAACTCTTAATTCTTAATTTTTAATTATATCAGTTGCATTCCTGCTTCCTTACATTCCCTCCGCATTTCTTCGGGCCAAATGCTGGCTTGGGTTTCGCCGATGTGAGCTTTGTGGAGGAGCACCATGCAAAGTCGGCTCTGACCGATGCCGCCACCAATCGTCAAGGGTAGCGTGTCGTTCAATAATCGTTGGTGGAAATAGAGTTCCTTGCGCTCTTCCTTTCCCTGCAGGGCAAGTTGGCGAACCAACGCCTCCTTGTCGACTCGAATACCCATCGAACTAAGCTCGATACTACGGTTGAGAATGGGATACCATACAAGCAAATCGCCGTTCAGTCCAAGGAAACCGCTCTCGTTTGGCGAGCTCCAATCGTCGTAGTCTGGAGCGCGGTTGTCGTGCACTTCTCCATTCGAGAGTTTGCCTCCTATACCTATAATAAATACGGCGCCATAAGTCTTACAGATAAGGTCTTCGCGCTCTTTCGGAGTCTTGTCGGGGTAGAGCTTCAAGAGCTCTTCGCTATGAATGAAATGGATATCTTCCGGCAAGTAGGGTTTCAGTTGGGGATAGTTCTCGCAGACATAGAACTCGGTTCGCAAGATTGCGCAATAGATTTTCCTAACGATTCGACGCAGATAGGCTTCGTTGCGATTCTCGGCAAGGAGGACACGTTCCCAGTCCCATTGATCGACATAGAGACTGTGGAGGTTGTCAAGCTCTTCGTCGGCTCGGATGGCGTTCATGTCCGTCACGATGCCGAAACCGGGTTTCGTCTGATACTCTGCGAGGGTAAGGCGTTTCCACTTTGCCAACGAGTGTACGACTTCGGCCGTTGCATCGCCCATGTCCTTGATAGGGAACGAGACTGGCCGCTCCACACCATTCAGGTCGTCGTTGATGCCGAGTCCGCGAAGTACGAACAGGGGCGCAGTTACGCGACTGAGGCGCAATTCGGTTGAGAGACTGCTGAGGAAAAAGTCCTTGATTTTCTTGATTGCCTGCTCCGTCTGGTTCAAAGTCAGCAGAGCAGTATAATCTGCGGGTTTTATAAGTTTGCTCATATCGTTTTCAACAATCTGCCTGCAAAATTACCGCTTTTATTTCAATTTGCCAAGAATATGAGGACAAAAGTTGCAAAATCAATCATCAAAGTCGTATCTGTCTAACAGTTTGCCGCATTTAGAGCAAAAGACTTCGTGTTTATAGATGACATTTCCGCAATCGTTGCAACGATAGGTACGTTCCTCCTTTTTCTCCTTGTTTTCGGTGTTTGTCGTTTCCATAATGCTATGTTTTCGCCTACAAAGTTACGAATAAAAACGAGTAGAGCAAAATAAATCCCGTTAAATTTAGGGACGTTTTCAAACATGGGCTGGGTCGTTGGCAAACTTAACGTGTTAAGTTGGCGATTTTAACGTGTTAAGTTGACAAACTTGACGTGTTAAGTTGGAAACTTGGCTGTGGGGTGTTTCTAGAGAACCCCTACTCTATTTCGCTAAGCTCGAGCCAACGCATGGATTTCTCGTCGAGGAGGTCGTTGACGACGGGCAGGCGTTTGCTCAAGTCTATGATTTCCTGAGTGGAGAGAGAACCGCTGCTGAGGGCTGCCTCGATGTCGGCCTTCTCGCTCTCCAACTCCTCGATTTCCTTTCCAAGAGCCTCGAACTCCTGCTTCTCGCGGAAAGACATTTTGCGCTTTCTCTCTCCTTGAAATCTCGGAGCACTCGGAGCGTTCTGAGTATTCTGAGCCTTCTTTGGTTCGGGTTCCAGCTTCTCCCACTCACGATACTGCGTGTAATTGCCTGGGAAGTCCTTCACGACACCGTTGCCTTTGAAGACGAAAAGGTGGTCCACAACCTTGTCCATGAAGTAGCGGTCGTGACTGATGATAATGACACAGCCTCGGAAGTCATGCAAGTATTGCTCCAATATCTGCAAGGAGTTGATGTCGAGGTCGTTGGTCGGTTCGTCTAGCACCAAGAAGTTAGGACTTTGCATGAGTACTGTACAGAGGTAAAGCCGACGTTTCTCGCCACCTGAAAGCTTGTAGATATAGTTCTGCTGTTGCTGAGGTGAGAACATGAAATGCTGGAGGAACTGCATGGCCGAGAGCTTCCTTCCGCCCCCTAAATCCACATATTCTGCAGTCTTCCTGACGGCATCGATGACCTTCATCTGCTCGTCGAACTCCATACCTTCTTGGCTGTAATAGCCGAAGCGAACGGTCTCACCAATGACAAAACGCCCGCTATCGGGCTTCACGAGACCAAGCAACATCTTGACGAAAGTGCTCTTTCCTGTGCCGTTATTGCCGACGATGCCGAGTTTCTCATAGCGCGAGAAATTGTAGTAGAAATCCTTGAGCAGAACGAGGTTGCCATAAGCCTTGCTCACATACTCTGCCTCGAAAATCTTGCTGCCGATGTAGGTCGATTTCATCTCAAGCCTGACCTGCTGCTCCTCAATTCGGCGATGGGCCTGCTTCTCCAGCTCGTAGAAAGCTTCCTCGCGATATCTGGCTTTATGACCTCGAGCTTGAGGCATCCTTCGCATCCAATCGAGTTCCGTCCTGTAGAGATTCGTTGCCCTCGCAACCTCTGCCCGAGCCACTTCCAGGCGTTGTTCACGATGTTCGAGGAAGTAGGCATAGTTGCCCTGATAAGTGTAAACCGTCTCTTCATCGAGCTCGAGGATGACGGAACAGACACGGTCGAGGAAGTAGCGGTCGTGCGTGACCATTAAGAGGGTGACGTTGGAGCGGGAGAGATAGTTCTCGAGCCACTCTATCATCTGAAGGTCGAGGTGGTTCGTCGGTTCGTCGAGGATGAGGAGATCGGGCTCCATGATAAGCGTATTGGCGAGGGCGACACGCTTCAACTGCCCTCCTGAAAGCTGAGAGAGGGGCTTGTCGAACTCCGTGATGAAGAGCTGCGAAAGGATGGTCTTGGCACGATTCTCGTAGTCCCACGCCTTCTGCTGCTCCATGCGGTCCAAGATGTCTTGCAGGCCTTCCTGACTCGCGGAAGCCATACATGTCTCGTACTCGCGGATGAGGTTGGTCGTCTCGTTTCCGTGCCAGAAGCAAGCCTCGATGACGGTCAGGTCGAGGGGATAGTTGGGTGTCTGCTCCAGATAGCCCACGCGAAGGTCATTATGGAAGATGACCTGCCCTTCGTCGGCCTGATCCGCCCCGCTCAGAATGTTCAGGAGCGTGCTTTTGCCAGTACCGTTCTTGGCGATGAGACCAACCTTTTGCCCTTCGCCAATACTGAAGCAGAGGTCGCGGAAAAGCGTCTTGTCCCCCACACTTCGCGTCAGATTCTGTACCTGCAAGTATGAAACCATGCCGTTTTTCCTGCAAAAGTACGCAAAAAAACAAAGAAAAACAAAGATTTTTCACTTTTCACTTTTCTCTTTTCACTTTTTGTTGTACCTTTGCACACGTAATACCAAAGATAAGTACTGCCAGCATCTTCTTTTAGGCAGTTCATTACTTTCCCTTACACATTATTTATTATTATTAGCATACACGAATTATGCACAAAAGTGAACTTGAAGGAATGACTCTGGCAGAGCTTACCCAGCTTGCCGGAAAACTTGGTGCGGAACTCAGTAACGACCAGACCACACTCATATACAACATATTGGATGCCCAATCCCTGCAGGCTCCCGTCGAACCTGCTCCTAAGAAAAGAGGCAGAAAACCCAAAGCAGCTGCCCCCGTTCCCTCCCCCGAGGAGGAGGGGAACAAGGAAGTTGCTCCTGTAACAGAAGAACCTGCGCCTGCTCCAAAGAAGCGCGGACGTAAGTCGAAAGCCGAAAAGGAGGCAGAAGCAGCTGCTTTGGCAGTTGAAGAACAGGCTAAGGAAACGTCTAAGGCAAAAGAAACCCCTGCGGAAGAAGCCGCTCCAGAACCCGTTCAGGCAGAAGCAGCTCCCGCTCCGAAAAAGCGCCGCAAACGTATTGGCGAGACGGCACAACCCAAAGAAGAGACTGCCGACTTCATCATCCTCCAGGATATACCCATAGCCGAAGAGCAACTGAAGGCCCTGACGGAAGAAGCCGCTCCAAAGCCCGCTCCCAAAGCGAAAGAGGCTCCGTCTCCCGCTCCTACGGCAGAGAACTGGGGCGAGGCCCTTTGCATTCGCGGCGAAGGCGTGCTCGAGGTGATGCCCGAAGGCTTCGGATTCCTGCGCAGCAGCGACTACAACTACCTCTCCAGCCCCGACGACATCTACGTCACCCAGCAGATGATCAAGCAGTTCGGCCTCAAGACCGGCGATGTGGTGGAAGGTCCGGTTCGTCCGCCCATGCGAGGCGAGAAGTTCTTCCCCTTGGTTCGCGTGGAGCGCATCAACGGCTGCAACCCCGATACGGTTCGCGACCGCAGCCCGTTCGAGAACCTCACGCCCCTCTTCCCCGACGAGAAGTTCCAGCTCTGCAAAGGCAAGGGTGACTCGCTCTCGGCCCGAGTGGTGGACCTCTTCGCTCCCATCGGCAAAGGCCAGCGTGCCCTGATTGTGGCCCAGCCAAAGACCGGTAAGACGCTCCTCATGAAGGACATAGCAAACGCCATTGCAGCCAACCATCCCGAAGCTTACCTGATGATGCTGCTCATCGACGAGCGTCCTGAGGAGGTGACCGATATGGCTCGTACCGTGAAGGCCGAGGTAATCGCCAGCACCTTCGACGAACCTGCCGAGCGTCACGTCAAGATTGCAGGAATCGTACTGGAGAAGGCAAAGCGAATGGTGGAATGCGGGCACGACGTGGTCATCTTCCTCGACTCTATTACGCGTCTTGCACGTGCCTACAACACCGTATCTCCCGCAAGCGGTAAGGTGTTGAGTGGCGGTGTGGATGCAAACGCCCTGCACAAGCCCAAACGCTTCTTCGGCGCAGCCCGCAACATCGAGAACGGCGGCAGCCTGACCATTATAGCAACCGCACTCATCGACACGGGCAGCAAGATGGACGAAGTCATCTTCGAGGAGTTCAAGGGAACGGGCAACATGGAGCTGCAGCTAGACCGCATGCTCTCGAACAAACGCATCTTCCCCGCCGTCAACATCATCGCCAGCAGTACGCGTCGCGACGATTTGCTGCAGGACAAGATGACTCTGGACCGCATGTGGATTCTGCGCAAGTTCCTTGCCGACATGACCTCGCTTGAAGCCATGAACGAAGTGAAGTCGCGCCTCGAAAACACAGAAAGCAACGAGGAATTCCTGCTCAGCATGAACTCGTAAAAACAACTTTTTATAGAAAAAAGAAGGCAGGAAGCAATATGCTTCCTGCCTTTGTTTTTATTCAAGTAAAATTCTTTAGAATTTTAACAACTCATTTTAGGGCGCCGTAGAGCGCTTATTTTTGTCCGAGTGGTACAAATATACGTCGAGGGCATTTGAAGCGATTCTGGGGCAATCCAGAGGGGTTTTAGAGGGGTTCTGGATTTTGTGGTATGAATCGCATTGTCTTGGGTGCACTTTATTGTTACATGACATGTGGTCAAAATGGTCAAGGTCAAAATGGTCAAAATGAATTTCAACTTCGCCAAGAAATGTCTATAATAATATATTATTATAGTAGACTTTTGCAAATCCGAAAACGATTTTGACCAAATGACCAAATGACCAAAATGACCGCCACGATGATTTTTTTTTGAAAAAAGTTTGCAAAAAATTCGTAGACCGCAATGAGAGTGTCGTAAATTTGCAGCAGAATTAAAACTCTGCCCCACGCGGGCATACAACATATGAATGAGGACACGCAGCGGCGTATCCTTATCCCAAAAGAAATTGACTTACTGATAAAACGCAGGCAAGGTAAATCGCAATCGTAACACGTTGAAGTGGCCAATTTAACACGTTATGATTGCAAACGTCGCACTAGTAAATTGCAACGAACTAGGGTTGTTTCCTTACTTCCAAAGTCGCACTCCGACAAAGGCGTGGGCAACCCACTTGTTCTGGTGAACGGTTACGGCATCGTCAACGAAAAGGGAGTTGTTCGCCACTCCCGTAAGTCCGACAAAGTAACGCGAGGAGAAGTTATAAACGACGGCAACTCGCTCGTTGAAGAGCATGTTGAACTTCATTCGCCCGGCATGCTGGCTCTCGTCGTTGATGGTCAGCTTGTTGCGGTTATAGACGACAAAAGTGGGGAGTAAAGTCAGGTTGAGCAGCCATTTCCTGCCGAGCACGAGGTTGTAGCCGTAGCCGCCTCCGATGCCGATATGACCCACATAGATGCGGACATCGTGATCGTCCGGATACCGCTCCTTCCGTTCGTTGCTCGTCTCGATGTTTCCGCCCTGATAGCTCAAGCCCGCAAGCCACGACCCTGCCGACCGGCGCTGGATGTAGCTCTGATTGTAGGCTGCTGAAACGCAGTAGCGGCGATGGTTGAAGACATAGTAGCCCGTGATGTTGAAGACCTTCATGTCCGCCTCGCCCTGCTCCAACCGGAGCGTCTCGTCTCCGAGCGTCATGTCGCCAGACAATGAGGAAGAGCGCTGATAGCTGGCGTCAATGCAGAAACGGCTTGTATAGTAATTGAAGTTCAGCTCGTAGTCGTCGTAGAAGCCCCTCAGCTTGGCGGGATTGATGGAATAGGCAGCGGAGAGACCCCGATAGGTTCCGGCTATGGAGATGGTCGTCTTGTGACTGGTGCTCAGATGGGAATTGAAGTTGACATCGTTGACAGTTCCCTTCGACCGCAGACTGTTGCCCGTCTGGTTGCCCTTGAGCTTCAGCGTCAATCCCCCTTCCGGACGGACCACATAGTTCGTGTCGTACGATATCTTGTAATAACGGTCCGTAAGCAAACTGTCCGCTTTCGCCCAGAACCTCTTAAAGCGGCTCCCGGCATGAACCTCGGAAAGACAGCAGACAACGGACAACAGACAAAGGACAGTCCGAAAACCAACATTATATTTCGACCTTACTACCATCTGACTATGAACTATGAACTATGGACTATGAGCTGTCCTCAGAACTCATACCCCAGGTTCAGATAGAAATACGGCTCCTTTGTGCGGTTGCTATAACCGAAGGTGGCTCCAAGAGGGCCGAACATGGTTTTGTAGTAATAGGCAGCCTGAACGCCGAACAGAGTTCTGTGATCGAAGATTTCCTTCAGTTTTTCCGCCTGCTGAGCACCCGCCAAGCGAAGGAACACATAGTGGTTGGAACCGAAACGATACCGGCCCTGGACTTGTGCGGCTATGAACTGGTCGGCAACAAACTCCACATTACCCACACCCGCGAAAGGCATCTGCTGCTCCACATAATGGCTAAACCAATCGCCTCCGATGGTATTGGCAAAGATGAAGGGGACCGCCTTGCCCAAAAGCATACGACCGTAAACCATCGGTTGAAGCGTGAAGCGATTGCCGAAAGTGAACGACCTGCGCCAACTTGCGCTGATATCGCTCAAACCGGCCTTGTCCTCGAGCTTGATGAGATTGTCCGTCAGATAGGCATACTCCGCCTTGAAACGCGTGCCCCGCGTCGGGAAGTACCAATCGTCTTCGCTATTGTAGTCCAAACGGGCACGATAGCTGTAATAGTGCCCGTTCGTGAGCGTGACGTTCGTCGATTTCTCCGACTCGAGCTTATTGCGATAGTGCATGTAGTTCCAACGCAAGCCCACCTGGAAATTGAAGTTGCGGAAATCGTTGCTGATAGGCACAATCTCGGCTTGGAACTGGTTGTAGAGGATGCTATAAGCACGGTCGCCTCCAACGTAGAAGTCAATATCGTTGTGGCGGAAAGTGTAGTTCAACGAAGGACGCGTGAAACTGCGGGGATGGGCCGTCAGTTCACCTCGGGCCATAATGCGCTTGCCCAAGCGGACCGTCAGCTCCGTATTCATCGGCACAGCAGATTTCAAAGGCAATTCCAGCCCCAACAGGACGGCAGCATATTCCTCTGTATCGAACCGCAACCCCACATGAGCCTGAGCCGACTTTCGCTCGCCAGCGGAAAGCACGACAAACACGCCATCATCATCCGGCAAGAGTCGGCATTCGGCCGACTTGTAGAAGAGGTCCACACGCATGGAAGTGGTGAGCTGCTGCTGTAAATTGGCATCAATACTGTCGTTTTTCCGCAAATGGAACTTCTCGCGCAGGAAACGCTCGTCTTTCGGCGTCATATTCTCGTACATATAGTCCTTAACCTTCTGACGCTCAGTCATTACCTTAGGACGGAGAGGATGGTGTCTAGGGGGAGTAAAGCCCTCGGGAAGATTCAGTTCCTTCTTCAGTGCCATCAACTCATCATAGTGTCGCATAGCCTCCTCCTCGCCACGACGGACAAGCGTATCGACGGCTGCGGCAGAGAAACTCGCAGTATTGTAGCCCGTCGTATTGACCCGCATGTGCAAATCGGTCATGGCAATGTTCTCCTCGAGCTTGTTCTTGCAGTTTATATCGATGATTTGGTTCAGGACACCAAGCGTGCCCTTAATCTCGTCGGCAGTTTTTGGGTCGCCCTGAACAGTAACACCAATGATGACGTCTGCTCCCATTTCCTTGGCAAGGTCGGCAGGATAGTTGTTCTTCATGCCGCCATCGGTAAGCACCATATCGCCGAGCCTTACAGGAGCAAAAGCAGCCGGAATGGCCATCGAGGCGCGCATGGCTTGAGGCAGTCTGCCACTATGGAAATCGACTTCGCTATTGTCGATAATATTCGTTGCCACACAAGCAAAAGGTATCTTCAGGTCCTTCGAGAAATCGAGCGAATCGGTATAGCCCGTACAAAGCTGCCCGAAGAGTTCTGCAAGGTTCTTTCCCTTGATGAGTCCGCCCTCGCTGGTTTTGTTCTTGCCAAAGGAAAGTCCTGTAGAAAACACGTAAGTATATTGCTTGCGACGGTCGTTAAGGCTTTGGTTGCGAAGGTCTTCCTTGTCGGTAATGACGTAGCTCCAGTCTTGCTTTCGCACCATCGAATCGAGCGAATTGGCATTATAACCGATGGCATAAAGGCCACCAATGATGCTACCCATCGATGTGCCGGTAATGTAATCGATAGGAATGCCTGCCCGTTCCAAAACTTTCAGCACGCCGATATGTGCCATTCCTTTTGCGCCGCCACCACTAAGAACGACGCCAACCTTTTTCCTTGCCGGAGCAGGTACGCTGTCCTGCTGAGCCATGACATTACAGCACAAAAGTACTGCAACGACAATCAACCAAAGCCTTTTATTCATACTATCCTAATAATATAAATGCTTGCCTGCCGCAAGGGTATTAAGCATGAGCATGCAAATCGTCATAGGCCCCACCCCTCCAGGGACAGGAGTGATAAATGAGCAAAGCGGTGCCACGTTCTCGAAGTCGACATCGCCTTGCAGACGGAAGCCGCTCTTCTTCGTCGCATCGGGAACGCGAGTCGTGCCCACATCAATAACAACAACACCTTCCTTCACCATATCGGCTTTCAGGAAAGCAGGTTGTCCGATAGCTGCGATGATGATATCTGCTTGCCGACATTCTTCCTTGAGTGTCTTTGAGCGACTATGACAAACAGTTACGGTTGCATCGCCAAATTGCTTTTGCATCATGAGTTGTGCCATCGGTTTGCCCACGATATTGCTTCGTCCCAAAATGACGCACTTCTTGCCGCTCGTCGGAATCTCGTAACGGCGAAGCAACTCGAGGATTCCCTTTGGAGTCGCACTAATGTAGCAAGGAAGTCCGATTGCCATTCTGCCCACATTAATGGGATGGAAACCGTCCACATCTTTCTTATAATCAATGGCTTCTATGACTTTCTGCTCACTGATGTGCTTGGGCAAAGGAAGCTGCACGATGAAGCCGTCAACGGAGGCATCCTTGTTGAGTTTGTCCACTTCGGCAAGCAATTGCTCTTCCGTGATGTCGTCTTCGAAACGAAGCAAAGTGCTTTGGAATCCGCAAGCCTCGCAAGCGAGCACTTTGTTGCGCACATACGTCTCACTTCCCCCATCGTGACCTACCAGGATGGCTGCAAGGTGTGGACGTTTGCCACCCTTCGAAACGATGTCTTCCACTTCCTTCTTAATCTCTGCCTTGATTGTGGCAGCAGTCTGTTTTCCGTCTATCAGTTGCATATCCGACTATGAACTATGAATTATTAACTATGAACTACATTCCCGGCATTCGGCCTTTCATCATGGCCGCCATTTGTTGCATCTTGCTCTTGTCCGTAACCATCTTCATCATTTTGCGCGTCTGGTCGAACTGTTTGATGAGCTTGTTCACCTCCTGTATGTTGGTGCCCGAACCCTTTGCCAAACGCATTCTGCGGCTTGTATTGAGGCATTCGGGATGGGTTCGCTCGCTTGGAGTCATGCTGAGGATAATGGCCTCGATGTTCTTGAAGGCGTTATCGTCGATGTCCATATCCTTGATGGCTTTGCCCACACCCGGAATCATGCCTGCCAAGTCCTTCAGGTTGCCCATCTTCTTGATTTGCTGAATCTGTTTGTAGAAGTCGTTGAAGTCGAATTGGTTCTTCTTGATCTTCCTTTCCAAACGGCGTGCCTCTTCCTCGTCGTATTGCTCCTGAGCCCTTTCGACGAGCGATACGATGTCGCCCATACCGAGGATTCTGTCGGCCATTCGGCTTGGATGGAAGGGATCGAGCGCCTCCATCTTCTCGCCCGTACCGACGAACTTGATGGGTTTGTTGACGACACTGCGAATGCTAAGCGCAGCACCACCTCGAGTATCGCCATCGAGTTTGGTAAGAATGACGCCTGTATAGTCGAGCCTATCATTGAACTCTTTTGCCGTGTTAACGGCGTCTTGGCCCGTCATAGCGTCCACGACGAACAGAATCTCGTCCGGCTGAACGGCATCACGAATGTCTTGTATTTGCTGCATTAACTCCTCATCGACAGCCTGACGACCTGCCGTATCGATGATGAGCACGTCGAATCCCTGAGCCTTGGCATGCTGGATGGCATTCTTGGCAACGAGTACGGGGTCGGTTGCGCCTTCCTCGATATGAACGGGAACGCCCACCTGTTCGCCCAGAACTCGGAGCTGTTCCATAGCAGCAGGGCGGAAAGTGTCGCAAGCAGCAAGCAGAGGATTCTTTCCTCGCTTTTCCTTGAGCGACTTTGCCAGTTTGCCACTCATGGTGGTCTTACCTGCACCATTCAAGCCGGCCATCAGAATGATGGCGGGATGGCCTTTCAGGTTCATGTCGGTGGTCTCGCCACCCATCAGTTCGGCCAGTTCGTCGTGTACGATCTTGACCATCAATTGCTGTGGTTTGATGGCAGTCAAGACGTTTTGGCCGAGTGCTTTCTGCTTTACCGTATCAGTGAAAGATTTTGCCACCTTGTAGTTAACGTCCGCATCGAGCAGAGCTCTACGCACATCTTTCAGTGTCTCGGCGACATTGATTTCGGTTATCTTGCCTTCACCTTTCAGTATCTTGAACGACCGTTCGAGCCGTTCGCTTAAGTTTTCAAACATATATTGAGTTTTGAATTTATTAGTCTTGAATCTCGAGGCTTGCCTCTACGAGCGGCATCACGACTTTGCTCAGCACTTTATCGTTGAGAAAGTGTTCGCCTTCGAAGAGCCGCATCCGTTCCTTTCCGTAGTGCTTGAGGTAGTCAGCCTGGCAATTGACGAGTTTGTCCTGAGTGCCGAACAGTCCCCACACCAGGGCTTTCTCGCTGTCGTCGATGCCTTTGAAACTCTCCTTCTCGACCTGTTGGAAGGCCTGAATCATGGCCTTGTCAACCTTGAACTCCGTAGCACCGTCTTGGCGTTTGTTGCGGAATTCACGGCGTCCCAAACCGCGGAAGGTCAGCAAGCGGGCCATGTGGAAGGACGGATTCACGAGGATTCGCTTCACGCCCCTTAGTTGCTCGCCATAGAGGGCTCCCATACTGGTTGCGACAATGAGGTCGGGTTGCTCGTTTGCCACGAGCTCTTTCAGGTAACCGATGGCCTCGTTGGGGTCCACAGGCACGTCTGGACTGAGTACCTGAACGCCTTTCGGATAGAGGTGGTTGCGCATCTGTGTGGCCGAGCCTGTGCTGCCTGCACTGGCAAACCCATGTATATAAAGCACTTTTTTCACGGGTGCAAATTTACAAAGAAATTTCGAGAACCCAAAATTCCTGCTAAGGAATTTGCCCAAACGGACGACACATATACAAATTGCCCTCCGAAAGCCGAACCTTCGGAGGGCAATTCCGTCAAACACTCCCGGATGGGAGCTGAGGGTTTCTTACTTCAGGGCAACAGTCACTACCTTGTCAGCCTCTGCCACTACCACCTTATCTTCGCGGAGCAGCCAGCCGAGAGCCAGATACAAGTCCTTGTCGGTCTTGATCTTAGCAACCTTCTTCAGGTCCTTAGTGTTCAGTGCACCATTCTCATTGAGGGCAGTCCAAATGCAACCTGCCAATGTTCCAACTAATGCTGTCATAACTTTAAACTTTTTTGTTGGTTATTCCTTAATCAATCTTTAGTTCTCTCATTTACTAATCTGCGTGCAAAGGTACGGCAACTTCTGGAAACTTACAAGTTTTTTCACAATAATTATATGTTTTATGGCATATATTTGATATTTATCAAGTGCTTTGGGGTGTTTATTTCGAGAAAAAGTATATCTTTGCGCCACTTTAAGACAGAAAATATGCGACTCAACAAGGTATTAGCCATCGCTTTTTGCGGCATTCTTTTTGCCTTTTCCGCTTGCAAACGCGAGACGAAGGACGAGAGCTGGAAACGCATTTTCGAGCAGTACACCGAGAAGGAATGCCCGAAGTTCGTAGACCCATGCACACGTCTGGACAGTGCCAGATACGACATCCAGACCCGTACGCTCAGCTATTTCTACACCGTTCAGAACGAGCTCGACAACGAGAGCATCTATTCCAACGAGGACATGACCTCGAGTTTCCACGACACCATCCTGAAGGGACTGAGGGGCAGCCTGCAAATGAAGCCCTACAAGGACGAGGGTATCACGTTCTGCTACGACTATTACAGCATTTCGAGCGGCAAGTTGCTCTTCAATCTCACTTTCACGCCGGAAGACTATAACTAAAATATAATAGGTGCAGGACGTCATCCAATATGCCGACCTGATTGTTGATACGGCTTCGCGCCAGACTTTGCAATCAGGCAAACCCGTGATGCTTACCGACACGGAGTACCGGCTGCTTGTCTATCTGCTTAGGCATCAGGGCGTTGTGTGCCGTCGCGATGACATCATCCAGGAGGTTTGGGGCGAGCGTTTCCTCTACGACACGGGCACGCTCGACGTCCACCTCTCGTCGCTCCGCCACAAACTTGGCTGGACGAAGGACGGTCCGGTTCGGGCCATTCGTGGCGTCGGATTTATTCTGCATCGCGAGGAACCCAAATCCGGAGTGGTCAAGGTTGACGCTTTCCTGCGCGAGTTGCTGATGTGTCACGAGTCTGTGATGCGCCAGAAGGACATCCGTTGCTACCTTCGCCTCACCCCTTTTGTCTATGAGATTCTCGTCGATGAGGTCATCTTGCGGCAGATCTTTTCCGCCGTCTTTTCTTTATTTCTCAGGCACGCTCCCGCGGGTGCACGATGGGAGATTTCCTCCCAACTGACGGTTCGCGAGTACACCCTCACTCTCACGTCCACCGGTTCCTGCCCCGACTTTGGCGAGTTGCTATCGGCCCGACAGCAGGCAGCCTTCCTGGGCATTCCCATTCGCATGGGCAACAAGCACACCTCCGAGGGCATGTTGATGGGTGTCGAGCTCAGCATTCCGATGGAAAACATGGAGCCTTAGGTGCATTCTTAAGCCAATCTTAAGGGAAAAAAGCGAAAGTTTCCGTATCTTTGCGGCCGAAATCCAAAAACAGAAGATTATGAATGAAATAATTTCCGATTCCAGACTTTATTCAAAAACTAAACTAACAACTATTTTCTTTGGGCTCTTCCTTCTCCCGTCCATGGGCGTTGGAGGAGCTCTTTTTGCCAACGAGATGGACACCCTTTCCGTCCGCCAGATGGACGAGGTAGTGGTGGTCAGCACACCAAAAGAGCACAATGCCCTGCGCTTGCAACCCCTCGCCTCCACGTCGCTCGGACAGGCACAACTGCTCGAAAAGGGCGTCAAGGGCATCAAGGACCTTTCGGCCAACATTCCGGGCCTTTTCATCCCCTCGTATGGCAGCCGTCTGACCAGCAGCATCTATCTGCGGGGCGTGGGTAGCCGAATCGGGACGCCAGCCGTCGGCATGTACATCGACAATGTGCCTCTGGCCAACATGAGCAGCATGGACCAAGACCTCGGCGACGCCGACCGAATCGATGTACTGCGAGGCCCTCAGGGCACACTTTTCGGCCGCAACACGATTGGCGGACTCATTCGCGTCTTCACGAAGAATCCCATGAGCTATCAGGGCACCGACCTCCTGCTCAGTGGTGCTACCTATAATAATTATCGCGCGCGCGTGACGCACTACCACCGCCCTTCCGACCGTTTTGCCTTTAGTGCAGGCGTCGGTTACGAGCACCTCGGAGGCTTCTTCCGCAATCAGGCTTTGGGCGGCAAACATGCCGACCGCGCTGACGACATCGCGGCCAATTGGCGAGGCATCTTCATCCCGTCTGATAAAGTCCGTCTCGACCTGACAGCCCGCTACCAATGGACCAAGCAAGGCGGTTATCCCTATGCCGCCCAGCAGGGCCCCGATGCCGGGCAAGTGGCTTACAATCGCGCTTCCAGCTATCTGCGCAACCTCCTCACGCTTGGCCTCAATGCCGAGCACGACTTTGGCCGCGTCATGATGACCAGCACCACCGGTTTCCAGTTCCTCAGCGACGACATGTTCATGGATCAGGACTTCTCGCGCCAAGACCTCTATTCGCTCCAGCAAAAGCAGAAGAGCAAAACCCTCAGCGAGGAGATTGCCGTCAAGTCGAAGGGCACTGGCCGTTGGCAGTGGACCTCGGGCGTCAATTTCCAGTACCAGTGGCTCCGCACCGACGCGCCCGTCACATTCTATCAGGAAGGCGTCGACTGGCTCTCGGGCATCATCAACCGTAGCCTCCCTGACCTCACAGAGCAGGGCATGGGCCCCATGTCCATCGCATTGAAAAACAGCGTCATGCCCATGGGTGGCATCTTCCAGACCCCTACCCTCAATGCCGGACTCTTCCACCAGTCCGCCATCCGGCTGGCCGACCACCTCACCTTCACGGCCGGGCTCCGTCTCGACTACGAGCACCAGAGCATGGACTATGACGCACCTGGCAGTGTCGATTTCGACTTTGCCATCCGTAGCACACGACCTCAGAACAGCATAGCGCTCAACAACTTGCACATCGCGCCTTCCTTCCTGGGCCATACCAGCCGCCACGACTGGCACATTCTCCCCAAGGCATCGCTCCAGTATGACTTCGGCCAGACAGCCAATGTCTATGCGACGGTCAGCCGCGGTTATCGTTCCGGAGGCTACAACGTCCAGATGTTCAGCGACTTGCTGCAGACCGAGATGCGCCGCGAGATGATGGCGGCCATCGATGCCGGCACCGAGGCCTACCTGACCGACCTTTTTGCCGGAAACCCCTATGTGCCCGCAGGACATGTCGATATGATCATGGGGCGCATCCGTTCGAACATGCCCACTGTGGAGCGTCCCGACGTCGCCACAGCCGCAGCCTATAAGCCCGAAAACGCATGGAACTACGAGCTGGGCACCCATCTCAATCTGCTCGACGGACGGCTCAAAGCCGACCTTGCCACCTTCTGGATCGAGACGCACGACCTGCAGCTCAGCCAGATGGCCGAGAGCGGCATGGGACGTATTACAGTCAACGCGCAGCGCAGTCGCAGTCTGGGCATGGAGGCCGCCCTCCAGGCCATCCTCTCCGACCACCTCTACCTCGATGGCAGCTACGGCTACACGCACGCCACACTGCGCCACAGCGGCACCGACGGGCATCCCAGCGACTATCGCGTACCCTTCGCGCCCGAGCACACCCTCGCGCTTGGCGCCAAATATGTCTGGAACACCCGCGGTTGGATTCAGCACATCAGCCTCTATGCTGGAGGCAAAGCCAACGGCCGCACCTATTGGACCAGGGAGAACGACCTCTCGCAGCCCTTCTATGCCCTGCTTGACAGCCGTCTGACCGTCGTTCACGACAACTTGGAACTGAGTCTTTGGGGGCACAATCTCACCGACACCCACTACGCCGCCTTCAGTTTCGCCACTCGTGGCCAAGTCTTCTCCCAGCGCGGCACCCCCCTGCAAGTGGGACTCGATTTAAGAATTAAACTCTAATTGACGGTCAAGGTTCCGGCCCAATCCATAGTCCACTTCACATTGAAGCTGCTCTGAACACTGGGCACATCTACATCTCCTGGCTCGAAGGCATTACCCTGCCATTGCGTCAGGTAATTGATACGCAGCGGCACATCGCTGAAATGCTTCTGGCCGAGGACCGTATCATCACCTCCAAGAGCCTGAACCGTGTAGCTACCTGTTGATTGTTCCCACGGCAAAAATAGATAGACTGTGAAATCAACACCCTGCTCACCCGCATAACTAGCGGGAACTGAAATCTCCGAAGTTCTGCCTGTACTTTCGGGAGCAAATCCAGTCGTCGCATCCAGAACGGTGCCCCCGACCGTACTGATGAAGCGCATCTTTTTCAGTTCGGCAGGAATCGCGTCTTCTGCCGTCACACGAAATGCTGCAACGACATGCCTTAGCGTAATCTCCATGTCGAGACCCGCATCACTATCCAATGTAAACTCCCCCCAATAGAGGAACGTATTCGGCACGTAGTCGTCATCCCAGAAGATACGATTGGGAGAAACGATGTTGCATGCTCGTGAACCGTTATAGCCTAGCACAAGCAATCGATAATGACCGTAGGGCAAATTGACAGAGAATTGCGGAAAAGTCATAGCAGTCGCACCATCGCTTTCGTAGTCCTGGCTTTTGTGGAGAATAGTCGGGACGACACGTTCGTTTGTCTCAGCATTGAAGACCGTGAGCGACAGATTAGCTAGTGTCATGCTGATGGTAGCCCGGCTCGAGGCAGAAGGGGCAAGGTCATCGAAACTTATCTGCCTATAGTTGCTGACAGAGAAGGTAACTGTACATTGTCCTTCTGGAGTGGTAGGCTCGTCCGGTCCAGACTGACAGGACGCGAGAAAAGACAAGAAACATAGAGCATGGATCAGAAAAAGGCTCTGGGAACGATGTTGAAAGTGCATTTTGTGCTTTTTATTGGTTTATGTCTGCAAATTTACGCTTTATTTTTTCATTATTCAATTTATTATTTGTAATTTTGCAATAAATAATACAACTTTTATTTGGGGGTTATGAGTTTACCGTTGCTAATCCTACTCATTTGGGGCATCGTGGTGGTCCTGATTTTTCTGGTCTTATGGGGAGACACTATCTACTACAAATACAATATCCCCAAGGTTTGTAAAAAGGTGATTGATGCTTTCACGGAAGAGGAATAGCCTGACGCTTCTCTGCCTCTTGTTACTCTGTTGCCAGAAGGTTGACTTGGATACCGAGCCAGCAGATGAGGCAGAGACGCCGGAACAATCTGCTGTTATTGTCGGCACGGGCATGGGTTCGAGCCAGTGTCCCTATACTGTGACAGATATTAGGTCTAAAGAGCTTCCCGCCGGCGAACCGGTATGGGTAATTGGCTACATGGTGGGCACGGCACGCCAGACGATGAACAACGCGGTGTTCCACCCCGATGCGGATAACCAGAGCAACATCCTGCTCGCCAGCGACTCGCTCTGCACGGACACAACGGGCTGCATCCCGGTCGAACTCTCCTCGGCCAAATGGAAGCGCCTGCTCTCGGTCCCTATGAACACGGAGCACTTCGGCAAGTGTCTGCTCGTCAAAGCCATCCCCTCGACGTACCTGAAAAGAAAAGGCCTGCAGAATGTTTCCGCAGGCCTATGGATGGACGGTTTCGACATCTCCACCGTGGCTCCGACCGAATGGGGAGTGGTGGATATCTGATACGTGAAACTTACGCTTGACGCCCCTACTTCTTCAGGGCAAAGACGAGTGCCACTACGGACGCTATGGCACCGACTATGCTGGCACCCGCACCGAGGAATGTGTAGAAGGCGCTGCTTTTGACGCTCTGGCTCTTGTTGGGCTCGACGTAGATGAGGTCGTTCTGCTGCACGTAGTAGGCGGGGTTCTGGAAGATTTCGGTGGTGGTGAGGTCGATGGGGTATTTCTTGAGCACACCATTCTCGTCGCGATAGAGCGTGAGTTTCTGGCGAAGGCCCGTGTCGGCGATGTCACCACACTGTGCCAGGATGTCGAGAATGGTATTGCGCTCGCTGGTAAGGCTGACGACATGCGGGCTCTTGACGGCTCCGAGCACTGCCACACGGGCATTGAGCAGACGGACGGTCACCTCGGGGTCTTTGATGAGCTTGGCGTCGATGATCTGCTGCTCGATACGGCGGGCTGCCTCGTCGGTCGTGAGACCTGCCACCTCGACTGCTCCCACGGCTGGAAGGGTGACCTTACCATCGTTGCTGACGGTAAAGCCATAGGCGCTGCCCATGGTTGAACTGCCACCACCAATGTTGGAGCCGGACGTGCCGGACGAGCCCATCGTAACGTCCTGAGCGAAGATGGCCAGAAGATCGGGCTCGCTGCAAGTCACCTTGATGAGGACCTGGTCGGCGGACTTGAGTCGCATCTCGTACATCTGCATGATCTGCTGGCCCTGTTCGAACACATGATTCGGGTCTTGGAAATAAACAATCTTTTTCGTTGATACACAGCTCGACATCATCAGAACGGCCATGAATGCGAGCAAAAGGGATGATTTCTTCATATAATGGTTTTGCGTTATGGTTATCTTTCGCATGGTTTTGCTCTGCAAAGGTAAGACTTTTTATCGTATCATTTTTCATTCTTTCATTTTTTTTTCGTACCTTTGCAAAAAATTACGTAAAAAGCTATGACTATTGCAGTTGACTTCGACGGAACCATCGTCGAACACCGTTATCCCGAGATAGGTAAGGAGTTGCCCTTTGCCACACAAACCCTGAAAATGCTCATCGAGCAGCGCCATAAACTGATTCTGTGGAGCGTGCGCGAGGGCAAACTGCTGGACGACGCCGTGGAATGGTGCCGCCAGAGAGGTGTGGAATTCTATGCCGTGAACAAAGACTTCCCCGAAGAGGAGGAGAACAAGAACCAGAGCTTCAGCCGAAAAATAAAGGCCGACGTCTGGATAGACGACCGCAACCTGGGCGGACTGCCCGACTGGGGGACCATCTATCAGATCATCACGGAAAAGAAGACCTACGAACAGGTTCTGCACGAACGACTCTCGGCCGAAGTGCCCGAACCCAAAAAGAAATGGTGGCAGTTCTGAGCCTTTTTTAGCACATTCGGAAAAATTCTGTCGAAAAATAAACGATACACATTAAACTTTTTCGTATATTTGCATATCAAATGTATGTAAACAGCATAAAAAAACACATAAAAAACACATCATACTATGGATTTGAAAAAGAACTTGGGCATCATCCTCATCGTGCTTGGTGCATTGTTGCTCATCATCAGTTACTTCGTTGATCTGGTGGACTACAACTTCTACAACATTGGTGCGCTGCTCATCATTATCGTTGGCATCATCACCCATATCGTCCAAACGAAGAAGAGTTAACCAGCTCATCCTTAACTCTTTAACATCTAACTTCTCAAAGCCATGACCGCCACCCGTATCAAAATGGCTCTGTTTGCCGCGCTCTGCCTTAGCCTGAATGCCTTTGCGCAGTACGACGACGAATATGACATCGAGGAATGGACTCTCGACGAAGAGGAAGAAGTCGCGCCAAAACCTCAACACAAAGAATACAAGAACGCTTTCTACCTGCAGTACTCGCCTTCGAGATACAAGCCGGGCGAGGAACTGAACCGCATCCATTTCGACGAGATGACAGTGGGCTATAGCCGCTTCATCGAGGTGGTGGAGGACATGCCCTACTTCGTGGAAGTGGGTGCAAACATGAAGTTCTCTTGGGAAACAAGCGACCTGAATGCCCGCGTCCTGACCTTCCGAATACCCGTCAACGTCATGTACAAATGGTATCTCTGGAAGGACAAGGACTATGCCATAGCGCCTTTTGCCGGCGCCTCGATTCGCGCCATCGCAATGGCTCGGGAACACATGGGGGCGAAAAGTACCAGCCTGCTGAATGGCGGCGGTTGGAACCATTTCCAAGTGTCCTGGCAAACAGGTTTGCGGTTTTATCTGAAACGCTATTTCTTTGGCGTCAGCTACTCGCGTGACTTCCGCGATTCGAGCAAATATCCTGGCGTCCGGGAGTGTGGCGTACACTTTGGCGTAGGATTCTGAGCCGCTGATTGGGAAACAAAAAAGCCGTGTCTTTCATTCGGGACACGGCTTTCTTTTTATCTTTGCTTGCGACGCGCCAACGGATCGCCGCTACTACCTTCCGTCATGTTCAATTCCACATCCGGAACCAACTCGAGGATCTTGCCGTTTCGGCACACAACAAGGCTTTGACGAGCTGCACTAGCACGTTGCAAAAGGCGGTATTGCGCCTTGCGAACGCCTTCGTCTATCAGGCGTTGCATCTCCAGAATCTCTTTCTCTTTCATGCCTGTCCGCCCTCCTCCGGCTTGTTATATTTCTCTTGAAGCTGCTGGTAGGCCGCCTCGTCATAAACCACAACTTTATCTCCACCCAGTCCCGATGCGATGTGAACGGCAGGACAGTCGCTGTTGTCATAGAGCGACCAACTGTCCACGACCGGCATGTAGAGCTGGAACAGGTTTGCCAAGCCCGCTTCGTAGCGACGCAAAATGACTTCGGTCGGAATGTTATGACCGCCCATTGCCACACGTTTTGCCACCCTGGCGACAGCTTGTTCTGGCGTGCTCAATAGGAAGAAAAGCAGCGTCACGAAGTAGCCGCGCTTTTGGGCTTGCCTGATGAGCTTCACATACGAACGTGTTGCCAACGTCGTCTCGAAAGCGAAAGTCTCGCCTTCCTTCAGCAGATAGATGATACGGTCTATCATGAGTCGGCCCGCCTGGATGGCGACGCCTTCAGGATTGAAGGGAGAAAGACCGGCTGCTATCTCGTCGGCATTGACGAATTCGCGGCAACCCAACATCTCGGGCAACACCGTGAACGAGGCAGTCGTCTTGCCTGCGCCGTTGCAGCCCGCAATGATGTATAGGTTCATTTTCTTCTTTTCCATATCTCTTTTATTTGTTTTTTCCTTTCTTTTCAAGGCTTGGAATGGTCTCGCCCTTGAGCAAATCGGGGCGAAGCCTTTGTGTACGCTCCAGACTTTGCTGCAGTTCCCACTCCTTTATCAAGCGCTCGTTGCCCGAAAGCAAGACCTCGGGCACCTTCCAACCCTTGTATTCGGCAGGCCTCGTATAGACCGGAGCCGCCAAGAGGTTGTCCTGGAACGAGTCGGAGAGGGCGCTTTGCTCGTCCCCAATTACACCCGGAACGATGCGGACAATGGCGTCTGCCATTACAGCTGCCGCAAGTTCGCCACCCGTCAGGACATAGTCCCCGATGCTGACTTCCTTAGTTATAAGGTGTTCGCGAATGCGATAATCGATACCTTTATAGTGTCCGCAAAGAATAATGATGTTTTCGCAGAGCGAGAGACTGTTGGCCATCGGTTGGTCGAACTGTTCTCCGTCGGGCGTTGTGAAAATGATTTGGTCGTAATGACGCTCAGCAGTCAAAGCCGAGATGCAACGGTCAATCGGTTCGCACTGCATCACCATACCGGCGAAACCGCCAAAAGGATAGTCGTCCACACGACGCCACTTATCCAAAGTATAGTCGCGAAGATTGTGGATATGGATTTCCACCAATCCCTTCCTTTGCGCCCTTCCGACGATGGATTCCTGCATGAAACCCTCAATCAGTTCGGGCAATACGGTGATGATGTCTATTCGCATTTTCCTATCTCACTTATTCACACAATCCCACTATGTCTTTCACACTCTTGAAACCATGTTTCTCGAGGTATTCGTCGATACCTTTCGCAACCTTCACACTAACGGTCGGATCGAGGAAATTGGCTGTTCCTATCTCTATCGCAGAAGCTCCTGCAAGCAAGAACTCTATTGCATCCTTCGCATTGCTAATGCCGCCAAGACCGATGACGGGCACCCGTACTGCATGAGCAACCTGATAAACCATTCGCAAAGCAACAGGTTTGATGCAAGGACCGCTAAGTCCTCCCGTTCCGATACTCAGGATGCGTTTGCGCTTCTCAATGTCGATAGCCATTCCCATCAAAGTGTTTATGAGGCTAACTGCGTCAGCACCAGCATCTTGCACGGCAAGTGCGATATCCGTAATGCTTGTCACATTTGGCGAAAGTTTCACGATAAGCGTCTTCTTGTAGGCTTCCCTGACTGCCTTCACGACACTCGAAGCCCCCTCCGTTGTCGTTCCGAAAGCCATTCCGCCGTGTTTGACGTTCGGACAAGAGATGTTTAGCTCTATCGCTGGAATGCAATCGAGTTCATTGATGCGGGCTGCACACTCGGCGTAATCCTCGGGAGAATTGCCAGAGACATTCACGATCATGTTGGTCTTGATGTCCTTTATCTGAGGGTAGATGTGCTTGCAGAAGTAGTCAACACCCTTGTTTTGAAGGCCGACACAATTGAGCATACCCTGAGCCGTTTCGGCCATTCTGGGGTAAGGATTGCCTTCGCGAGGCTGCAAAGTGGTGCCCTTCACGATGATGCCGCCAAGCTGACTCAGGTCGATAAAGTCTTGATACTCTATGCCATAGCCAAATGTTCCGCTTGCCGTAAGCACCGGATTCACGAGCTCCAAACCAGCTATATTTACGCGCAAATCTGCCATCTTTCTCTTTCTCCTAAAGTCTCTTTTTCAACGTCCCCAATGTACCTGCCAAACTTAACACGTTAACTTCGTCATTTTAACACGTTAACTTTGCAATTTAACTACGCCACGTTTTGAGACGCTACCATTTCAATTTCTCCACATCAAACACGGGCCCTTCCTTGCAGACACAGACATTGCCGTCCTTCGTGTCTTCTACACAGCAAAGGCATGCGCCCAAACCGCAAGCCATCATGTTTTCGAGGCTGACTTCGCACCTTGTTCCGGCCTGCTTTGCATAGCAAGCCATTGCCATCATCATGGGTTTAGGTCCGCAAACAGAGATGTTGTCGAACTTCTCTCTCCGCAAGACACTGTGTTGCGTGACGAAGCCTTGCTCGCCTTCCGAACCGTCTTCCGTAGTCACATAGACTTCGCCCAAAGCCCGATAGGCATCGAGTCTGATCAGGTCCGACTTGCTGCGAGCTCCAAGCAAAAACGTGGGGCGAACACCTATCTTCAGCATCGCCTCTCCCATGAAAAGGAGGGGAGCAATGCCGACACCACCGCCGACAAGCAAGAACCTTTGTTCCGCCGATGTAGGCATCGTGAAACCTCTGCCAAGAGGCATGATGGCGTTCAACGTCGAACCAGGGTGTTTCTGCCAAAGTGAAGCAGTTCCCTTTCCAACCTTCTGCACGAGAAAGCTGACCTCATTCTTCTCATAATCAACATGATGCAGGCTGATAGGACGGCGCAGGAACGTGTCCTTGCTGTCATCGATGCGGAGCTGAGCGAACTGACCCGGGTTCATCTCAGGAAGGGGACCTGCAGGATTGGTCGCGGCAAGCAAGAGATAGCGTTCACTCGGTTGCTCGACGGAGGTGACTTGCAAGTCCAAAACGTACTTCCTCATATACATTATTATATATATCGCGCTGCAAAGGTACAAAAAAATCGGAACATAAAACTATGTTCCGACATTTTTCATTGCTTATGGGAATGTTTTTCAACACTCTGCACGACGTTTTCCATCACTTTGCAGAGAAAGTTTCGTACGTTCCGTCGTCATAAAACACTCTGATTTCTGCAATTTTCCGAGAAGGTTTGTCAAATATTTTTCCTTCCAACGTCAAATTCGAAGTTTGAGGGGGCATCTGTTGAGGGCTTGCAAAATGTTCAACGAAGCCAGGTTGAATAGGGATGCCTGAATGCGGAGTCGAAACGGAAGATGATCCGGCTTCATTCGCCTCGGCTTGTGTCGGATTTGTTGAAGAGGAAGCGAACATCTCGCCCTTGCCATTCATCAGCCAATCCATGTTGACTTCCGGAAAACGTTCGTGAATATTGTTCACAGTGTTGAGCGACGGATTGGTCCTTCCGCTGAAAATGCTCGAAAGCGTTCCTTCCGAAATGCATATCTCGGCGGCAAAATTCTTCTGGGACATTCCCAGATGTTTCATGAGAGCATTAATTCGGTCTTTCATTGTCTATGTATATGTTATTTCTGTACCTGTTTGAGTATCTAAACCGTTGCAAAGGTACAAAATTAAGTTCAAACAACCAAACTTTACCTTTGAAAATTTAACAAGCGCAGCATAATTAAAATTTTCAAATCCGCATTTGCAAAACTAAAGAAACCCAGCCAAAAGGAGTGACTTTATAAACCAAAACTCCAAAACTAGCTCAAAATTCGCTTAAAGTAAGCAAGTTACACAAAATCTTGCAATTTACTGGGTTTGAATATGTAATGAGGGGCAAAATTTAGCATTTAACATCTGATTTGGCGAGTTTTTGCATCGAAGGACCTTCCGTGTGCAATCTATCGTTCTTTTGGTTTTAACAATTCCTTGTTATTCGCTGGTTTACAATGATATATGAAACTAAAAATATGATGCATAAGATTTCATTCGATTATGCAATACCCTCAGTTTGGGTTTTGAGTAGTGCGTTTTAAAGTGTAAATTGCAGTTCAACGTATATGGGAGTTTTGTAAATCAAACCATCACTTCAGTTTGGTTTTGTGAGGATTTGTGAAGTTTTACGTTTCCAAATTAAAATGGGTTGAAAACACGAAAAAACAGCCCAAATCAGGGAAAACGGCGTTTTTTGCGTTCGTTCGGAGCAAGGGCAAGGTTGAGGATTTTCGTGCGATTCTCAGAAGGTACGAATCCCACATAAACCGCTTTATTTCAGCAAATAAGGGGCAAAATCGCGCTTCGCGACGCGAAACAAAATAGAAAGATTTTAGTGCAAAATAAAGAAAATAAGGTCCTGAAGAAGCTCTTCATGAGGCGTTCTTACGCCCCCTACCCCCTTACTTTGGGCGTCAGTTTTGCGTATTTCACTCAAAATTTGCATTACTTTCACTCCGGAGTAGTTTCTTCGGGCTGGTCCGATATCCATTCTGATCTTCCATTCTGGCTTTCCCAACCAGGCTGCTATGCCGGCATCATTCTTTTCGGGAGCATAAAACGCGAGCATAACGTCGGAAAAAAATGTAAATAAATTTGTCAGCGTCCTTGTGATGAAGAAGCTGCGAGGATTGCCTTGATAGTATTTTACGATCTGGTTGGCGCGGAAGATGTTTCGTTGCGCGAGGGCGGACTGCAGTTCGAAGTCGTTGAAGTCCTTGCTCACCCCAGTCTGTTCTTCGACGAGCGAAGCCCCTACTACCCTACCTCCATTCAGAGCGAGGAGCAGCTTGTCCATTTCCGTGGTGAGTCGGCTGAGGTCGGAACCGACGTGACTGGCAAGCATTTGGATGGCTTGGGGTTCGATGTCGACATTATGTTTATGAAGATATTGCGAGATGAAGGATGCGACCTGATTGTCGTAGAGACGTTTACTTTCGTAGATGACGCCGACTTGCTGAATGGCTTTGGCAGCGGCTTTGCGTGCATCTATTTTGCCGTGCTTGTGGCAAAAGACAAGGACTGTTGTGGGTGTGAGATGAGCGAGATAGGTCTCGAGCCCTTCGATGGAATGCATCGCCTGTGCTTCCCTGACGAGAACGACGCGCTTTTCCGCCATCATGGGATAGGCGTGAGCGAGTTCTATGACTTTGTCTATCTCGGCTTCTGCACCATAGAGGATGTCGAGGTTGAAGTCCCTCTCGTCTTCCGTCAGCACGGCTTCGACGATGGCATCGCTCAGTTTGTCAATGAAGTAGTCCTCATCGCCCATGAGATAATAGACGGGAGCCACCTTCTTCGCTTTCAGGTCGCGCAGGATGTCGTCGTATGTGATGCCTTTTGCTGCCATGGTGAGTATTTGGGCAAACCTTGATGAACAGGCGGTCTGGCCTTGTTTAATAGTCGAATTTCAGGTGCTTGACGGTCTTCTTGTCCTGCTTGATCATTTCGAGGGCCTGGATACCTATCTTCACGTGATCCATGACATAGCCGGCCGTGACTTGACGGTCGCTTTCGCTGGTCTTCACGCCTTCGGGCGTCATGGGATTGTCGCTGACGAGGAGGAGGGCTCCTACGGGAATGTGATTGGCGAACCCGCATGTGAAGAGGGTTGCCGTCTCCATATCCACGGCCATCGCTCGCGTCACTCGGAGGTGTTCCTTGAAATGCTCGTCGTGTTCCCAAACGCGTCGGTTTGTGGTGAAGACTGTTCCAGTCCAATAATCGAAACCAAGGTCGCGAATGGTGGAACTGACTGCACGCTGAAGCATGAACGCGGGCAGGGCCGGCACTTCGGGTGGGAAGTAGTCGTTGCTGGTACCCTCTCCTCGGATGCCTGCTATGGGGAGGACGAGGTCGCCCCGTTGCGTCTTGGGCGAGATGCCTCCGCATTTGCCCAGGAAGAGGCACGCTTTCGGCTTGATGGCACTCAGTAAGTCCATGATAATCGCGGCGTTAGGGCTCCCCATGCCGAAGTTGATGATGGTGATTCCGTCGGCCGTGGCACAACGCATGTTCGAGGTGTATTCTGGTTTTTCGATGCCGAAGGTATCGCAGAAAATGTCCACATAGTTGTTGAAATTCGTTAGCAGAATGTAATTTCCGAAGCTCTCGAGTGGCATTTGCGTGTATCTTGGCAGCCAATTTTCAACGATTTCTTGCTTTGTCTTCATCTTTTGTGTAATTTTGCAGCAAATATACGAAAAAAAACGATATGCAGGAACTGAACCTTCCAAAAACGGAGCTAAAAATCGCGACAAAGGACGGAAAGCAACAAGTTTTCGACATTCTGAGGCGGAAATATGTGGCTCTCACGCCCGAAGAATGGGTTCGTCAGCACTTCGTACACTACCTGATCGCCCAGAAGAACTATCCTGCAGAATGCATCGGCAACGAGGTGTCCATCACGCTGAACGGCACGAAGAAACGCTGCGACTCGGTTGTTTACGGACAACAGGCTGAACCCCTGATGATTGTGGAGTACAAAGCGCCGAATGTTGAGATTTCGCAGCAGGTCTTCGAACAGATCAGCCGATACAATTTCAAGCTGAAAGTGGGGTGGCTGATTGTGAGCAACGGATTGCAACATTACTGCTGCCAGATAGACTACGAAAGCGGTTCCTACCGTTTCGTCGAGGACATTCCGACGTACGACGACATCAAGGGAGTTTAGGACGCCTGCCAAGTTTCCGAACGTCACACTAGTAAATCGCGAACGTCACACTAGTAAATCCCCAACGTCACACTAGTAAATCCCCAACGTCACACTAGTAAATCGCAAACGTCACACTAGTTAATTGCAATCGTCACACTATACGTTTGCGTTCGTCGAACGTTGGGTTCAAAAGAAGGGCGTGCCTCCGATCTGCAGAAGCACGCCCCCATTGTATCCGGAAGGGTGAGGTCTATTCCTCTTCCTTCTTCTTCGTAGCGCGTTTGCGAGTGCCTCTCTTTGCCCCTTCCTGATTCTCGGAGGGGAGGCCTGCAAGTTCGCGGTCAATCATGATGCGGCCGCAATATTCGCATACGATGATTTTCTTGCGGCTGCGGATGTCGAGCTGACGCTGTGGCGGAATCTTGTTGAAGCAACCGCAGCAGGCGTCGCGCTGAACTGACACGATGCCGAGTCCGTTACGGCTGTTGCGACGGATGCGCTTGAAGGCGTTCAGGAGGCGGGGCTCGATGGTAAGTTCCAGATTCTTAGCACGTTCGCGGAGTTTCTCTTCCTCTGCCTTCGTCTCGCTCACGATTTCCTCCAGCTCCTCTTTCTTCGTTTCGAGCATCACTCGACGGTCGTTCACTTCGAGGTTGCAGCGCGTCATTTCGGCGGTCTTTGCCTCAACGATTTCCTTGGCCTCGCGAATCTTCTTTTCGTGGAGCTGATTGTCGAGGTCGGCATATTCCACCTGCTTTGTCAGGCTGTCGTACTCGCGGTTGTTGCGGACGCTGTCCATCTGCGTGTTGTAGCGCTCGATGCTTGCCTTGTTCTCGGCAATCTTAGCATTGCGTTCGCTGATTTCCTTCTTCAGTTCGGTGATGTCGTTGCCGATCTTCTCGATGCGTGTGGTCATGCCCTCGATTTCGTCTTCGAGGTCCTGAACCTCGAGTGGGAGTTCGCCGCGGATAGTCTTGATGCTGTCGATTTCCGAAAGCATGCTCTGCAGAGCATAGAGGTTCTTCAGTTTCTCCTCAACGCTGTAGTCAGCGGGGTCTTTCTTAGCTTTTTCTCTTGCCATAATGTTTATAAGTATTTGATGGGATTGGTGCAGACTGTTGTCTTGAAGAGCGGCAGTCTGGGGCACCTCTCGCCCAGGATTGAATTGAATATGTCGGTCGTATATTGTTCGCTCTGATAGTGTCCGAGCACGCCTATCTGTATCTGTCCGTCGTGTCCGAAGTATTGATGGTAATGCATTTCACCCGTCAGGAAAGCGTCGGCTCCCGCCTTCAACGCCTCTTCCAGGAGGAAGTCTCCCGCTCCGCCGCAGATGGCGACGCTCTGAATGGGGCGGGCAAGCAACTCGTTGTGCATCAGGCACTCCACGCCGAAGACCTGCTTCACGCGCTGCAGGAAAGCGAGCGAATCTTCGCCTTCCGGAAGATAGCCTATCACGCCGGAGCCCGCCTGGACGGTGTGCGTCCTTCCGCCGTTGCTGACGGGAACTTGTCTGGGCTGAAGCAGCACCACATCCATCAGTCCGAGCCGTTCGGCCATCCTGTAGTTGACGCCGTCCACAGCCGCATCCAGATTGGTGTGGGCCGAATAGATGGCGATGTCGTTTTGCACGGCCATACGGACGCAGCGCTGCACGGAGTCGGCATCCGTCAGGTGTTTCAGACCATGGAAGATGAGGGGATGGTGCGACACGATGAGGTTGCATCCCAACTCCAGCGCCTCGCGAATCACCTCTTCGGTCACGTCCAGGCACAATAAAGCCCCTGATACTTCCGCTTCTGTCAATCCAACCTGCAAGCCAGCATTATCGTAACTTTCCTGCAAGGGCAGAGGCGCGAAATCTTCAAGGGCGTCGATAACGTCTTGAACTCTTACGCTCATACGA
>JAGCFN010000224.1 GCA_017650085.1 Bacteroidaceae bacterium
AGAAGAAAGCCAAAAGTCGCAAAATGACGAAAATAATGAAATTCTGACTGAAATAATGGCTGGAATTTACATAAAACAAGGCAAATATGAGAACGCAGTGAAAATTATCAGGCAACTTTCCTTGAAATATCCAAAAAAAAATCGTTACTTTGCAGACCAAATTCGATTCTTAGAGAAACTAATCATAAATAACAAACACAAATAATATGTACACATCTATCGTAATCCTGATTGTGCTGGCCTCCATTCTTATGTGCCTCATCGTACTGATTCAGGAATCCAAAGGCGGCGGTTTGGCTGCTGACTACTCCAACAACAACCAGATTCTTGGCGCGCCCAAGACAACCAACTTCATCGAGAAGGCAACTTGGTTCCTTGCTGGTGCAATGATTTTCCTCAGCGTCATCAGTGTCGCTTTCCTGCCTGGTACAGGTCATAACGATTCAGTTATGCAGCAGCAGGCAATTGAGCAGGCAGCCACGAATCCTGGCAATGTTCCCGCTATGGAGCAGCCCGCAGCAACTGAAGCTCCCACAGAAACTCCTGCAGAAGCTCCCGCTCAGTAATTGACGCCTTTTAGCAAAACTACAAAAGCCCCCGCTTTCCCGGAAAGGGAGGCGGGGGTCACCTTTCACATGAACAAAGTAATACTTATAGCAGACAGCGGTTCGACTAAAACAGATTGGATCTTCATCAGCTCCGACGGCTCGCAAACCGAGTTGCATACTGACGGTATCAATCCCGCGCGCGATACGCGCGATAATATATATAATGTGTTATACCACGATCTGCTGACTCAACTGCCACAATCAGAGGGGCTGCAAGCCGTTCATTTTTATGGAGCAGGCTGCATAGAGCCGTTCAGTCGGAATGTGAAAAGTGTCCTCGAAGAACTATTCCCCGATTGTCTCGCCGAGGTGGAAAGCGACTTGCTGGGTGCAGCCAGAGCAGTTTGCGGACATGAACCTGGCATCGCTTGCATTCTAGGGACGGGCTCGAACAGTTGTCTCTATGATGGGAAAGGCATTGTGAAGCACACACCACCACTCGGTTACATTCTTGGCGACGAAGGAAGCGGCTCCTATCTTGGCAAGACGTTGCTGAACGGACTTTTCAAAGGAATGCTTCCAGAAGCACTCAAAGAGGAGTTTTGCAGCAGGTTTAATTTGACTTTGCCCGACATTATCGAGCGTGTTTACCGCAAGCCCGCCGCCAATGCTTTCCTGGCTTCGCTGGTTCCGTTCATTGCCGAACACCATGCTGAGCCTTGCATTCACGACATGTTGGTCGAGGCTTTCCGTCTTTTCCTTGAGCGCAACATTGCCATTTACGGACACAAAGAATTGCTTATAAACTGCGTTGGAGGCATTGCATATCAGTTCGAAAAGGAACTTGCAGAAGCCGCAGCCATAGAAAACATGCAAATAGGCCGAATCTTGCGACGTCCTATCGAAGCAATCGCACAATATCATTGCAAAAGGTTTTGACACTTGAACAAAATTCCCTTTTTGCACCAAAATATGTTAAAGAACATAGGATAAAATGTTGCATCGCGCATAAAAATTCCCTAACTTTGCAACCGTTATCCTGAAAACAATCTTTTTACCTTAAACAAAGCTAATACCAATTGGAAGGAGAGAAGCTGTGAAGCCACTCTCCTTTTTTCGTTATGATAACTAGAAAGATGAACTATGAAAGATGAACTGATATTGGAAGTTTGCTGCGGCGACATGCTGAGTGTCCGTGCAGCCATAGAAGGAGGAGCTGATCGAATTGAACTTTGCGAGGCTCTTGAAGTGGATGGCCTGACGCCGTCTGCAGAGATGATGGAGTCTGCCATTAGCTTGGGGACGCCTGTTCAAGTGCTGATTCGCCCTCGAGAAGGTGACTTCGTCTACAACGAGGATGAGGTGGAGAGCATGATTCGCGACATCCGTTTGGCAAAGCGACTTGGTGCGAACGGAGTTGTAATTGGTGCCTTGAAGCCTGATGGAAGCATTGACGAAGAGATTGTCCGTCGTCTTGTTGAAGAGGCAAAAGGTCTGAGCATCACTTTTCATCGTGCTTTCGACGTCTGTTCGCAGCCTTTGGAAGCCCTCGAGCAAATCATTTCCTTGGGTTGCAACCGCTTGCTCACTTCAGGTCAGGCTTCTTCGGCAGAGCAAGGCATTCCCCTGATCAAGAAACTTGTCGAGCAATCTGCGGGAAGGCTCATCATCATGCCTGGAGCAGGGGTTAACCCAGAGAATGCCCATCGCATTCTTTCCGAAACTGGAGCCCACGAGATTCACGGTTCTCTTCGCAAGAATGGCCATACTGATGCCGAGTCAGTTCGAGCCACACGGAACTCTTTGATTATCAGGGAGGCATATTGTCCCGCAAAACATCGCCAGTGAAGTTGCCAAACATCTAACGTGACGATAGCAAACATCTAACGTGACGATGGCAAACATCAAACGTGACGATGGCAAACATCAAACGTGACGTTTTGATTTTAACCACGCCTCGTTTACAAAAGAAGCGTGCCCCTTCGTTTCAGAAAGAACACGCCTCCTTTTTTCATTCCTTTTCTCCCTTGTTATTCCTCGAGGAAAAGTTCCGAGAGTTCCTTGCGTTTCTTCGTCGGAATCTCGTTCGAAGAGGCGTATCCTATCGGGATGATGACGACAGGTTCCTCTGTTTCCGGCATTTGGAAGAGCTGATGACAACGCTCGGCATCGAAGTTGCAAACCCAACAAGAGCCAAGCCCTTGCTCTGTTGCAGCCAAGCAAAGATGCTCCACAGCAATGGCTACATCGATGTTTCCATGTGCTTTTCCATCCGACCTCACCCATTCCTCTTCATGAAGCAACGAGGCAAGAATGTAAAGAGGGGCTTCGTTGAACCAAGGGCGAGAGTAGCACGACTGTAACTTCTCCCTGCCTTCCTGACTGCGAACGATGCGGAACTTCCAAGGTTGTCTGTTCACAGCAGAAGGGGCTAACTGCATACATTCCTTGATGTACGCAATCTTCTCTTCCTCTACAGGCTTGTCCTGATAGCCGCGACAACTGTAGCGCCGATGAACAATGTCTATAAACTTACCGTTCATGATTATTTCTTCTGAATCTTGTAACTTGTCTTGCCGTTCTTGACGACATAAGTTCCTGCAGGAAGGCCCTCAACGGAAGCAGACGTTTTGCCGTCTTCGCCAGGCTTCAAGGTACGCATGAGTTTGCCGTCTACACTATAAATATAGGTAGGTTGGGGTTTCTCATTGACTGGAGCAGCGATGCGAGTCACATCATCATCCACTTCGCCAAAAGTGAATTTCTGCATGTTTTCGAGGGGATAAGTCACTGAAGCATTGGCTGCCGAAATGATAAGATTCCCCTCGCTATAGGTCACGACAGGCCTCTCGCTGAATGCGAACTCCACGACTCCACCATTCTTCTGGTGGACGAACAGAGCCGAATCAGCCCAAGAAGTAGCCGCTGCGAACAGGGTCAGCAAGGAAAGAACTAGTCTTTTCATAGTCGGAATTATTTGTAAACTCTGTTGCAAATTTACGATTAATCTGTCAAAATGCCAAGAGAAACTGCAAGTTTTTTCGATTACAGGCTTTGAAGAATGCGCTTCAAGACAACCGTTGCAGAAATCTCACGATTGGCTGCTTCTGGGATTACAAGGGAGGTTGGAGCCTCGATGACTTCGTCTGTGACGATCATATTACGTCGAACTGGCAAACAATGCATGAAGTGGGCATTGTTGGTCCAACTCATGTGTTCTGTGTCGACACACCAACTCATGTCTTTCGAAAGTATCTTGCCATAATCCTCACACTTAGTCACGCCTGGGCAGCTCCAGTTCTTGGCATAGATGAAATCGGCTCCTTCAAAAGCCTTGCGTTGGTCGTACTCAATCGTAGCACCCTTCGTGAAGGCAGGATCAAGCTCATAACCTTCAGGATGAGTAATGACGAAGTCCATTCCAGCAAGATCCCCCACCCCACCAAGAGGGAGAGACTGCTTCTCGGCAGCAATCATCCATTGTGCGAAACTGTTGGGAACGGCTTGAGGAAGGGATTTTGGATGGGGAGCCCAACTAAGCACAACCTTCGGACGTTTGTTGCGTTTTGGTGCATATTCAGCAATTGTAAAGAGGTCGGCAAAGGCCTGAAGAGGATGCACAGTTGCAGTTTCCATCGCAAAGACAGGCTTTCCACTATACTTTTCGAACTGATGATAAACCGTTTCGGCATAGTCATAGTCGCGATCAGAAAGGCCTGCAAAGGAACGAATGCCTATCACATCGCAGAAACTGCCCATAACTGGGATGGCCTCAAGCAAGTGTTCACTCTTGTCGCCATCCATGATAACGCCTCTTTCGGTCTCGAGTTTCCAAGCTCCAGCATTGACATCAAGCACGATTACATTCATGCCAAGATTCATGCCGGCCTTTTGTGTGCTGAGTCGTGTACGCAAGCTATTGTTGAAGAACACCATCAGGAGTGTCTTGTTCTTGCCCAAAGTATCGTACTTAAACCTGTCAGACTTTATTTCAGTTGCTTCCTTGAGCGCCTCCTTGAGGTCGCCCAAGTCTTCTACATTAAGAAAGCTTTTCATCTTTTATCCTTTTCTCTTATTTCCACACGGCGTATTTTGCCGCTGATTGTCTTAGGTAATTCATCCACGAACTCAATGATGCGAGGGTACTTGTAGGGAGCCGTCACGCGCTTCACATGAGCCTGAAGTTCCTCGACAAGAGCGTCACCAGCCTTGTCTTTCCATTCCTTGCCAAGCACCACAGTTGCCTTCACCACCATTCCTCGCGTTTCGTCAGGCACACCAGTTATGGCACATTCCACAACTGCAGGATGCGTCATCAAGGCGCTCTCCACTTCAAAGGGACCGATACGATAGCCGCTGCTCTTGATGACATCATCGGCTCTTCCCTCGAACCAATAGTAACCATCCTTATCGCGCCACGCCATATCGCCTGTAAAGTAGTATCCATCGTGGCAAGCCTCGTAGGTGATGTTGCTGTCGCGATAGTATTCCTTGAACAAGCCGATTGCCTTGTGGCCCTCATTCAGGCGGACAGCAATCTCGCCTTTCTCGCCGTCTTCGCAAGGTGTAAGGTCAGGTCTGAGCAAAGCTATCTCGTATTGTGCATTAGGTTTGCCCATACTTCCGGGCTTAGGCTGCATCCATGGGAAAGTTCCGAGCGTCATAGTCGTTTCGGTTTGCCCAAAGCCTTCCATCAGACGAATGCCCGTCAACTCAAAGAACTTGTTGTAAACGGCAGCATTCAACGCTTCGCCTGCAGTCGTACAATAGCGTAAAGCAGACAAATCGTAGTGGCTAAAGTCCTCACGAACCAAGAAACGATAGACAGTTGGGGGTGCACAGAAACTCGTTATCTTGTACTTCTCCATCTGTCGAAGTATTTTTTCTGCCGTAAACTTCTCATGGTCGAAGACAAAGACGCAAGCCCCTGCAAACCATTGTCCGTAGAATTTCCCCCAAACGGCCTTCCCCCAACCTGTGTCTGCAACAGTAAGATGGATGCTGTCTGGCGTGAGATTATGCCAGAAGACGCCTGTCGTGAGGTGCCCAAGAGCGTAGAGGAAGTCGTGGGACACCATCTTAGGTTCGCCGGAAGTGCCTGAAGTGAAGTACAGAATCATAGTGTCTCCGTTGGCATTCACAAAGCGAGGACGACGGAAAGCAGGTGCTTTGTCAATCTCTGCATGCCAATCATGGAATCCTTCTGGCACGTCAGGGCCGATAGAAACAAGTATGTCGACAGTAGGACTTTCAGGCATCGCCTTCTGTACTTCGCCGAGGACATAAGGCTCGCCAACGCATATGATTGCCTTCACAGAAGCTGCATTATTGCGATACACAATGTCGTGACTGGTAAGCATGTGTGTTGCAGGAATGGGAACTGCACCCAGTTTGTGGAGAGCAAGCATCGTTATCCACCATTCCAGACGACGCTTTTCAATAAGCATCACCATATCACCACGATCGATACCAAGGCTGCTGAGATAGGAGGCGGCTTGGTCACTCATTTTTTTAAGGTCGGCGAAGGACAATCTTCGCTCGGCACCTTCGTCGTTGGTCCAAAGCAAAGCCATCTTTTCAGGCGCGACCTCGGCCCAAGCATCCACTACATCATATGCGAAATTGAAGTTGTTGGGGATGATGAACTCCAGGTTCTTCCGATAGTCTTCCTCTGAGACAAAGGATGTTTGCTTCAGAAAGCGACCTAGTATAGGATTGTCTGTCATAAGTCTAGATGATTACAGTCAGGAACTTCACCGTCTTATTCTCGAGTGCGCGCATACAATGAGGACGCGTTGTATCAAAGTAAATACTGTCGCCAGGCTTGAGTACAATAATCTTGTCATCAATCGTTATCTCCAAAACGCCATTAAAAACAATGATGAATTCCTGGCCGTCATGAACGTTCTTTGCGTGATTCTTGCCTTCAGGAAGCGGTTCTATCTCCGTATAAAACGGTTCCATAGCGCGTCCTTTAAAGCCGCTTGCAAGGGATTTGTACTTATAATCATTGTGACGATCCACTTCCAAGCCCTTGCCATGACGTGTTACGAAATAGCCATTCATACGTGGTTCTTCGCCGTATAGCAGTACATCAAGAGCAATGCCATACTGCTTGGAAATACGTGTGAGGAGATAAACGCCAGGGTCACACTCGCCACTTTCTATACGACGATAGTGCTCGACAGTCGTTTCACACACCTCCGCCATCTTCTCAATGGGGATATCGAATATCTCGCGCAAGCCTTTCAGACGCTGCGATATCTGTTTCAAGTCGTTCATATCTGTTTTTGTTAAGTTCATTCTCTTACTTGTCCATTGCCATTTATCAGCCACTTATATGTCGTCATCTCTTCGAGAGCCATCGGACCACGCGGCCCAAGCTTCTGAGTTGAAATGCCTATCTCTGCACCTAAGCCAAACTGGGCACCATCGGTAAAACTGGTTGGGGCATTAACATATACGCATGCAGCATCAACCATCTGCTGGAAGCGAGCCGCCGTCGCTTTGTTCTCCGTTATGATACACTCGCTGTGTCCTGAGCCGTAACGAGCGATGTGAGCCAATGCCTCGTCGAGACTATCGACAACCTTAAGGGAAAGTTTATAGTCCATCCACTCCGTGCCCATTGTCGCCTCGTCGGTAACAATCTCAATGCGCCCTTCCATTGGGGCAAGCAAAGCAGGAATGTCGTCGGCTCGATCACGATGAACAAGCAGACAATCAAGGGCGTTGCAGACGCTGACACGTCTCATCTTGGCATTCGCGATGATGCGTTTTCCCTTCTCCAGATCGCCGTCTTTATCAAAATAAGCATGCACAACGCCTGCTCCTGTCTCGATAACCGGCACACGAGCATTGTCGCGTACGAAGTCAATAAGTTTCCTTCCGCCTCGAGGGATACAGAGATCCACATAACCAACTGCGCCAAGCAGTTCGGCGGTAGCCTCGTGAGTGGGTGGCAACAAAGCCAGCGTATCCACACAAATGCCTGCATCTTGCAGCACTTCGTGTATGAGAGTGACTATCGCGCGATTGCTTTCCTCTGCACTATGGCTGCCTTTCAACAGACAGACATTGCCACTCTTGAAGCACAGAGAGAACACGTCGAAGCAAACATTCGGCCTTGCTTCGAAGATGACACCTATCACGCCGAACGGAACGCTGATGCGACGCAGGTAAAGACCGTTGGCAAGTGTCCTCTCCTTACTTATTATACCAAGAGGCGAAGGCAGTTTGGCCACATTACGAAGGTCGGCTGCAATGCCCTGGATACGTTCCTTTGTGAGCAACAAGCGGTCGTAAAGAGGGTCGCTTGGCTCAAGCTTTTGCAAGTCGAGCGCATTTGCCGCGAGCAACTTATCCGCCTCAGCCTCTGCACGATCTGCAATCTTTAGGAGCACATCATTGCGTTGCTCGTCCGTCAGAAGCATGAGCGTTCGGCTTGCTTCCTTGGCCTTATGGAACAATTGCTTCATGATGGCAGGAATTCTGTATGGATTGTTTGATTCGATTCATTTATGAGGGCTGGCAAGATGCCTTCCCTGTTTCCGTTGGCAATAATGACGCGAATGCCTGCTTGAGCAACCGAGAGGGCTGTGTTGAACTTCGATGGCATACCACCTCTGCCAGTTTTACTCTTGGCAGGAAGAATGTAGCGACTCACGTCATCACCCAGACTTACCTCACGAATCACTTCGCTTCCAGGCTCTAGGGGATTGCCGTTGTACAAGCCATCTACTCCTGTGAGCAGGATAAGCATTTCGGCTCCCACCATTTTGGCAATGAGGCCTGACAGTTCATCGTTGTCCGTGAACATCAGTTCCTCGATGCTGACGGTATCATTCTCATTGACGATAGGCAACACGCCATTCTCTAGCATCACCTCCATGCAAGCACGTTGGTTCTGATAACTGCGTTCGCTTTGGAAGTTCTCTTTTGTCGTAAGCACTTGTCCCACGTGTATATTGTATTCGCGAAACAGGTCGTAGTAGAGGTTGATGAGTTTCACCTGTCCCATAGCCGAGAAGAGTTGACGTTGTTCTACAGAGTCGAGCGAATGGTCAACCTGCAGTTCACCCCTTCCACAAGCAACGGCACCACTCGTGACGAGCACTACATCATAGTCCTGCTCCCGCAACCAAGCGATTTGATCTACAAGTGCAGACACACGCGTGATGTCGAGCTTGCCCCTGTCTGTCGTGAGAACATTGCTGCCCACCTTCACTACGATTCGTTTCTTCATTGCAGTCCTGCTTTGAGACAACGTATTACTGCCGAGTTGAAAGCAGCATGATCCAACTCGTTTAACCCTTTTATTGTGATGCCACCAGGTGTTGTGACCTTATCGATGGCTGCTTCAGGATGCAGACCTGTCTCGCGAAGTAGGGTGACCGCGCCTTGCATCGTCTGCATGGCAATCTGCTTTGCTTCATCGGGGTAGAAGCCCATCTCGACGCCACCTTCCATCATGGCATGAAGGAAGCGCATCACATAAGCAATGCCGCAACCTGCCAGCATCATGCCTGCGCCCATCAGTCGTTGGGGAACGACCTTGCATTGCCCTACTCTTTCGAAGAGTTTTGCGGCCTTTTCTGCCTGCTCGGCTTCCTCAACGAAGGTCATGCTTTCGCCAAACTCGGCTGCAATGTTGGGCATGGCATACACGTCGATGCGTTCGTTGCGAATGCCTGCAGCAACTGAGATGACGAGTTTGTCCTTCAGTTCAGGCGTTATCTCGGAGATGACTTGCTGTACGAGCCAAGGCTTTACAGCAAGCACAACTGCATCAGCACCCTCGACTGCTTTTCTGTTATCGAGTGTTACGTTAATGCCAGGGCAAGCCTCAACAAGACGATCAAGCGTCTTTTGTGTATGAGCAGAGGCTGTGATGTCAGCTGCCATACCTGCCTTCGTCCACCCTTTTACAAGGGCTCCACCCATGTTTCCGGCACCTATAATTGCTATTTTCATGATGTTGTGAGTACTGTTTTAAGTCGTTCAATGAAACTGTCTGCCTCGGCTTTCGTGAGACAAAGAGGTGGCAAGAGACGAAGCACATTAGTGCCTGAGCATCCTGTAAAGCAATGTTGTTCGCTGACGAGACGTTGTCTTGGTTCCTTATAAGTGATATCCAACTCGATTCCTATCATGAGACCGCGACCGCGAACCTCAACGACATGAGGTAAATTTGCGTTTCGAATGGCCTGCATCAGGTAGTCTCCCACCTCGGCAGCATTCTCCACAAGTCTTTCTTTCTCTATGATATCGAGGACTGCAAGCGCTCCTGCACAAGCAAGATGATTGCCTCCGAAGGTCGTTCCAAGCTGTCCATAAACAGGTTTGAACTTGGGACTGATGAGGACGGCACTCATCGGGAAGCCGTTGCAAATGCCCTTCGCGACGGTAATGATATCGGGACGAACG
>JAGCFN010000225.1 GCA_017650085.1 Bacteroidaceae bacterium
CCTGATAGAGTGCGTCGCGCACTTCGTCGAGGCTTGTTCCAATGCAGGACCAAATGCCCATGCCTGTTATAACTACTCTATTTGCCATTCTTTTCTTATGTTGTTTACTTTTTTCTGTTATTGTATTTCCTTGCTGAAGCAGCGACGACGCTTATAGGTTGTCGGATTGAGCGCTTTCCATTGGGTAAGTACCTTAAGGTTGTCTTCCAGCATCGGCCCTGTCTCTGCGCTGCGGAATCCCTTTTCGTTGAAGACGGGAATGAGGTCGGCAAAGATGAGTGCGTTGATGCCCAGCGCTTGCCATTCGGGATGGACGGCTATGAGAAGCAGCTCCACTTCATCCTCATGCTTGAACTTGAGGGCGCGAAGCATGTGGTACCAGCCAAGTGGGAACATTCTTCCCTTTGACTTCTGGAGCGCTCTCGAAAGGTTTGGCATCGTGATGCTGCAAGCGATCAGGTCGCCCTTCTCGTCCTCCACCATCGGCAACATCTTGAGGTCAAGCATCTTGATGTACTGCGAGACGAAGGCATCGGCTTCCTCGTCGGAATGGGGAGTGTAGCCGAAGAGCTGACTGTAGGCTTCGTTGAGGAGTCGGAAAATCTTGCGTCCATAGCCTTCCTTGAAGACTTCTTTTGGCGTGAGTTTCTTCACCTTCAGTCCGTACATTTCCTCCACGAGTTTCTGTACACGGGCAAAGCGGGCCGGCACCTCCTTTGGAATCTCTATTTTCACCTGCACCCAATCCACTTCCTTACCAAAGCCGTGCTGAACCATATGCTCCGGATAGTACGGAGGATTGTAGATGGTGATGGCGGAACCCATCTTGTCGAAGTCCTCGATGAGCATTCCTTCCTTGTCGAAGTCCGAGATGCCGAGAGGTCCTTGAATGGAATCCATACCCTTCGAGCGTCCCCAGTCCTCGACAGCTTTCAGCAGGGCTGCAGAGACATCTGTGTCGTCCACGAACTCGATCCAGCCGAAGCGGACACACGAGCCGTTCCATATCTCGTTGGCCTTACGGTTGATGATGCCCACGATGCGGCCCACCACTTCTCCCCTCTCGTCGTAAGCCACGAAGGGAGCCACTTCGCTGTGCTGCAAACCCGGATTGTGCTTGGGGTCGAACCAGCTTCGAACGTCGCCTTCCATATCAGGAACATAGCACGAATTGCCCTTGTAAATCTTCCAGGGAAGCTTCACAAAGTCATTCATCTGACGTTTTGTCTGAACGGCCTTAACGGTGCATTTCATACTAATATTCCTTATAAATACGTGCGCGCATAGTGCGCACTAATCGGCTGCAAAGGTACAAATTTTTACCCGAAATTGCACTATTTGGGACAATAAAAATGCGACTTTGTTCTCTTTTTCGCAAGAGAATAAGAGTTTTTGGTCGTAAAAAGTTGAAATAAGGGACACAAAAAAGCAAACTACCTGCTCAGGAAAATGATTCCAAAGCAGGTGTTTTGCATAAATTTGACTGGCGTCGAAAGGAAACGTCACGTGGGAAGATTCCAAACGTCACACGTGATAATTGCAATCGTCACACGTGTAAATCGCCAACGTCGCTGGTGTTGTTTCTAATCTTCCCTCATTTCATCGTCGACGGCCCTAATCTTCTGAGCCAGGAGATTGAGTTCGTCGCGAAGTTTCTCCACTTTCTTGTTCATCGCCTCAACAAGCGAGTTGCCCTTCTTGCTGCCAGCATTGAGGAAACCAATATTGTTCTCGTAGGTCTTGATTTCAGCCAGCATTCGTTCGTAGGCTCTTTGCATCTTCTGACGCTCATTGTCGAGCGAGTTCCCAGCATTCCCCACCTTTTCAGCAAGATTCTTGCGGAAGTTGTTCAGACGACGTTTTGCCTGGCTCACACCATATGCGTCGTAGATCTTGTCGCAAAGGCCGCGATACTCCTTGTAGAGCGTCTCTTTGTCGCGGAAAGGCACATGACCCACTTCGCTCCACTTCTGTTGCAACTCCTTAACCTGAGCGATAACGTTTTCGCCTTGAGTCTCAGCAAGTTCCTTAAGTTGTTCTATGATGCCGAGCTTCTGTTCCTTGTTGGCTTTTTCTTCGTTGCGAACGTCTGCAGTCGCTACCTGACGGGCCTCGAAGAAATGGTCACAAGCGGCTGTGAAGCGCTTCCAAAGGTCTTCGCTATACTTGCGAGGAACGGTTCCAATCTCTTTCCATTGCTTCTGCAGGTTGATGAGAATGTCACCTGTGGAACGCCATTCCGTACTTTCCATCAGAGCCTCGGCCTTCTCCACGAGTTCCTTCTTCTTGGCAAGATTGCTGTTAAGTTCGTCCTTGAGGTCTTTGAAGAAGGCGTTCTTCTTCTCGAAGAAAGCGTCGCAACCCTGGCGGAAACGCTCGAAGATGGCTGTGTTCATCTTTTGTGGAGCAAAGCCTATCTTCTTCCATTCAGCCTGCAACTCCTTAATCTTCTGCGTGATGGCATCCCAATCGGCGAAGGTTTTGAGCCCCTCTGTCGAGAAGGCTTCGAGCTGTTCGCAGAGTGCAGTCTTCTTCGTCAAGTTCTCTTCCTCGCGAGCCTTGAGGGCGTCGAAGTAAGCCTGATGTTTCTTATTGATGACCGTAGAAGCCTCCTTGAACTTTGCCCAAACGTCTTCGCGGATTTCCTTGGCAACAGGACCAGTCTCCTTCCATTCCTGATGGAGGGTTTGCAACTGATTGAAAGCCTGCAGTATATCGGGATTCTCGGCAAGAGCCTCAGCCTGCTGGATGAGTCGCATCTTGGTTTCGAGGTTCTTCTTGAAGTCGTAGTCGCGAAGTTCGTGTCCCAGCTTCAGCAGGTCATAGTACTGTTCTATGTAGAGCTGGTAGTTCTTCCAAAGCTCCGTAGCCTTTTCTGCAGGGACGGCCTTGATTTCCTTCCACTCGGTTTGGAGAGCCTTGAACTCGTCGAAGTTCTTGTTGGCTTCCTCGGGTGTAGAGGCGAGTTGCTGGATGCGCTCCAGAATCTCGAGTTTGCGCTTCAGGTTGTCCTGCTTCTGCTTCTCCAATGTTTCCTGGATGGCAGCGCGACGGTCGCGAATGGTCTGCATTGCTTCGCGGAAAACAGGCTCGGCAGGGTCAATCTCCGGCATGAACTTCTCTGCTTCTCCACCTGCCTCAACGAAAGCCTTGAAGGCTTCCTGCACTTCGGCATTATGGAACTTGTAGAAGAGTTGCTTCAGGAGGTTGAGCTCTGTACGGTCGCCAGCTTCACCGCTTTGTGCGATTTCCTGAGCACGGGCCACAACCTCGTCCTTCGTCTTGAAGGTCTGCTCGGCGATGTGCTGCTCTGCTTCGGTTGCTTCAGGCTCTTGCTCAACTGCTTCAGCTTCAGGCTCTTGTTGGGGAGCTTCCACTTCGGGTTCGGCCTGCTCTGCGACTTCTACTTGTTCGACTGCTTCAACTGTAGGTTCTACCTGTTGTTCGTTCTTAATCTCAGAAGACTGCTCAAGGGCAGTGGTTTCGTTAGTCTCTAAAGAGTCCATCATTGTGTTTGTTTAATAAAAATAGGTATAGTGGATGCAAAATAAACAAAAAAAGCCCTAACCTGCAAGGAAAGGGCCTTATTTTTTTGATTTAGTTCGTTAAATCCACGTTTTCCTCTTGAAATACCACATAAAGAGAACTGTCACACCAACCGAGAGGATGAGAGCAAGCGGGAAACCCCACGAAACCGTCTCCATGCCGTTGATGAGGTTCATGCCGAAGAGACTGGCAATGAGCGTCGGGAACATCAGGATAATGCTGATGCTCGTAAGCATCTTCATGACCGAGTTCATGTTGTTGTTGATCAGGTTGGCGTAAGTGTCCATCGTGGAGTCGAGGATGTTCGCATAGATGTTTGTGGTCTCGCGAGCCTGACTCATCTCGATGCCGACGTCCTCAATCATATCCGCATCGAGCTCGTCGATGGGAAGTTTGAACTTCAGTTTCGAAAGCAGGTTCTCGTTGCCACGAATGGATGTGACGAAGTAGGTCAGGCTGTCCTGCAAACGGCTCAGCGCGATGAGGTCGGCATTGCTGATCTTGTGGTCGAGGTTCTGTTTGGCCTTATCGATGCGAGTGCTTATCTGCTTGAGGCGTTTCAGATACCAAAC
>JAGCFN010000226.1 GCA_017650085.1 Bacteroidaceae bacterium
CCAACAAAGCGCCATCGAGCACTTCATTGGCGTAAGAGCTTTCCCCACCTACAAACTTATAGACAGAGAGGGCAATGTCCTCGATGTCAATGCCGACCCTCGCGACCTCGAAGGGCTTGCCCGTCTGCTTGAACAAATGAAGTAATAAAACGAATAATACAATGAAGCAAACCAGCTCCTACGGCATCAGCGGCGAACTGCGCAAGGGGAAGTTCACGGTCAAGACGGAACTGACCGAGCGAATGCGACGCGGTTACCTTACCAAAAGCATGAACACCGACCGCCTCATCTGGAACGCCTCGGCCTCCTGGCAATGCCTGAAGGGCAAGGGCAAGTTGAAACTGGAAGTGAATGACATTCTGAACAATGCCGACAACTTCTTTTCAAATGAGACATCTAATCAGCAAGTATCAACCTGGAGCGACCATATGCACCACTTCGCCGCCTTCAGCTTCACTTATCATCATGATCCGAAACAGAAAAAGTGAATCATGACAAGAAAGACTACCGACATGTTTTTTGTCTCTGATGAGTTTTCATCCGTTCATCTTTATTCTTCTACTTGCCGTACTGGTATACGGTCAGGACATGCCTTCTATAGTTGTAGGGATTTAAAAACAATATATTGTTCTGCTTATGTAATTAGAGAGATAGTCAAATATGTAGTCCCTTAAAACTATAAAATTCAGCCAAAAAGGCAAAAAGTTGGCAGAAAAACAAAAAATTATGCACTATGCACTATGAATTATGAACTATTTGTCGTACCTTTGCACCCGCATTTGCGAAACAGTGTCGACGAGAGATGCTGTTCGACAAACAAGTTCAACACATAACACAAAACATTATGTACTTAGATTCAGCTAAGAAAGAAGAGATCTTTGAGAAGTTCGGTCAGGGCAAAACTGACACAGGTAGTGCTGAGAGCCAGATCGCTCTGTTCACTCACCGCATTGCTCACCTCACCGAGCACATGAAGCAAAACCGCAAGGACCACAGCACCGAGCGTGCTCTGACAGGTCTGGTTGGTAAGCGTCGCGCCTTGCTCAACTACTTGAAGGCACGCGACATCACTCGCTATCGTGCTATCGTCAAAGCTCTCGGCCTGCGTAAATAAGCAGACCCACCCCAGCCCTCCCTGCAGGGAGGGAGAGGTAACCTTTCAGTTAAGACTGGACAAAGTGAGAAGTGCGAGCACTCCTCACTTATTTTTTTTCTGAGATAAACAAGTAATTATATAAGATGAGCGAAAACAAATTGAATAGTGGTAACCGCTCCCTCCCTGCCAGGGAGGGTTGGGGGTGGGTCCCCGATGTGCTGGCTGTCGTGTTTTTCGTGGCTGTCAGCGTAGTGTATTTCCTCGTGCCCATCCGCGATGGTCTGGTTCTCTCAGGACATGACCATACCGGAGGCGTCGGCAGTGGTGTGGAGATGGAGCAGTACAGAGCCACTCATGATGGCGAGCGTACACGTTGGACCAACACACTCTTCTGCGGAATGCCGACTTATCAGATGAGTCCCAGCTATCGCAGCACTGAGACGCTCAGCATGATGGAGCGCGTCTATCAGCTTGGACTTCCTGGTCTCTCGGCCTATGCCGCTTACGTCTTCATGATGCTGCTCGGCTTCTACATCATGCTCAGAGCCTTCGACTTCCGCGTTTGGATGGCAGCTCTTGGCGCAATTCTTTGGGCCTTCAGCAGTTACTACTTCATCATCATACAAGCCGGACACATCTGGAAACTCCTGACACTCAGCTTCATTCCGCCAACCATCGGAGGTATGGTGCTGTGTTACAGAGGCAAATACCTGCTTGGTATCGTGGTGACGGGCTTCTTCACGGCGATGCAAGTCCTGAGCAATCACGTCCAGATGAGCTACTACTTCCTGTTTGTCATCGGTTTGATGTCGCTCGCTTTCCTTATTGACGCCATCCGGCAGAAGACGTTTGCGAAGTGGTTGAAGGCAACTCTTTGCTTCGCTATAGGCGGTATCTTGGGCGTCCTAATCAACCTGAGCAACCTCTATCACACTTGGGAGTACAGCAAGGAAAGCATGCGTGGAAAGAGCGAACTCACGCAAAAGACGAAAGATCCTGCAGATCAGACTACAAGCGGACTGGAGCGCAGTTACATCACTATGTGGTCGTATGGAATCGGGGAGACTTTCACGTTGCTCGTTCCAAACACCAAAGGTGGCGCGAGTCAAATTCTTGCCGACAACAAGACGGCAATGAAGAAGGCCAATCCGACGTTTGCCCCCATCTATCGTGCCTTTACGCAATACTGGGGAGAACAGCCTGGAACAAGTGGCCCAGTATATGTCGGAGCCTTTGTCCTCATGCTCTTCTGGCTCGGATTCTTCCTTGTGAAGGGTCCTATGAAGTGGTGTCTCATCGCTGCAACCGCCCTCAGCATCCTGCTTTCATGGGGCAAGAACTTCATGGGCTTCACGGACTTCTTCCTCGATTATGTGCCCATGTACGACAAGTTCCGCACAGTTGCGAGCATTCTCGTTATTGCAGAATTCACGATTCCCTTGCTTGCGATGCTCGCCTTGAAGGAGATTGTGACCAACCCCGACTGCTTCTCCGGCAAGGAAGACCATATCTCGCGCGTACATTATATTACTATTAGTTTCGCGCTTACTGGAGGTCTGGCTCTGCTCTTTTGGCTTATGCCCGATGTTTTCTTTGGCAATTACATCTCCACATCCGACCAGATGTATATGCAGCAATATGTTTCGGCTGGTTACATTCCACAGGATATGGCCGGCCAGATTATAGCGAACATGAGCGAAATGCGTAGGGCGATGTTCACTTCGGATGCTTTCAGAAGCTTCATTGTAGTAGCAATCGGAACGGTTCTTCTGCTTGCTTATCACTTCAAGAAGTTGAAGGCGACTCCGATGATTGCAGGTATCATCCTGCTTTGCCTGGTTGATATGTGGGGCGTGAACAAGCGCTACCTTAATGACGGCATGTTCTCCCGTCCTCAAACTAACGCTCAAGCTTTCCCCCAGACTGATGCCGACAAACTCATCTGCCAGGATACTGACACCTATTACCGTGTCCTGAACCTGAGCGTGAGCACCTTCAACGACAATACGACCTCGTTCTATCACAAGAGCATAGGTGGCTATCATCCTGCCAAACTGCGTCGTTATCAGGAACTTATCGAGGAGCATCTGCAAGGAGAGATGGGCAGAATCAATCAGGCAGTTGTGGAAACTGGCGGTCATCTCGAGGCTTGCAATGGCGACAGTCTCTTCGCAGTCCTCAACATGCTCAACACAAAGTACGTCATCCTGCCTCTGAAGGACAACGGCAAACTGCCTGTACAGAATCCGTGGGCACAAGGAAACGGCTGGTTTGTAGAGCAGATCGAGTACGTTCCTGATGCCGATGCCGAGATTGCGGCTCTTCATAATGTCGACCTCAAAAAAGTGGCAGTTGTCGATAAGCAGTTCGAGAGCATCCTCGGAAACGAGGCAAAGGCTCCTTCCGACTCTACTTTCGAGGGAGAAGACCTCAAAACTTGGAGAGTCGAACTGACCAGCTACGAGGCAAATCGCCTTTCGTATAAGGTCACGAGCCAGCAAGGAGGAGTTGTCGTCTTCAGCGAAATCTACTATCCAGGCTGGACTTGCACCATCGATGGGCAGGCTACGGAGATTGCAAGAGCCAATTATGTGCTTCGAGCCATCAGGGTTCCTGCTGGCGAACACGAGGTCATCATGACCTTCGATCCGCAGACTGTCCACATCACGGAAGCCGTTGCCTATGGGGCTTTGGCTGTGCTCGCTTTGATGCTTATCGCCCTGCTCGGCATAAATATCTACAGGAAGAAGAAAAACGCACACAGTTAAGTTGCCAAACTTAACGTGTTACGTTGGCGATTTTAACGTGTTATGTTTGCAATCATAACGTGTTACGTTTGAAACTTAACTATGTGTCGTTTTTGACAGGAATGTTTTCTTCTATGAAATTATGTCAGTCGTGACAGAAAATAGTGCGTGTCAAGTCAGTTTGGCACGCACTTTGTATATAAGAATGTGGAAAGTTTAACCAATTAACTAAATAAGACAATGAACGTAAAACCATTGGCAGACCGCGTGCTCATCGAGCCCGCTCCTGCAGAAACAAAGACAGTAGGCGGCATCATCATCCCCGATACCGCTAAGGAAAAGCCCTTGAAGGGCACCATCGTTGCCGTAGGTAATGGCACGAAAGACGAAGAAATGATCCTCAAGACAGGCGATGAAGTCCTCTATGGCAAGTACGCTGGAACCGAAATCGAACTTGAGGGCAAGAAGTATCTCATCATGCGTCAGAGCGACGTGGTGGCAGTACTTTGCTAACATTTCTCACATTGTTTAACCTAAAATAGCACATAAAATCATGGCAAAAGATATTAAATTCAACCTCGATGCCCGTGAAGCGATGAAGCAGGGCGTTGACCAACTGGCAAATGCAGTCAAGGTAACTCTGGGCCCGAAGGGTCGTAATGTGATTCTCGAAAAGAAGTTCGGCGCTCCTCAAATCACGAAGGACGGTGTCACAGTGGCAAAGGAAGTGGAACTCGCAGATGCCTTCCAGAACGCTGGAGCACAGCTTGTAAAGAGCGTGGCAAGTAAGACTGGCGACGATGCAGGTGATGGAACAACCACTGCTACCGTGCTGGCTCAGGCTATTGTGCGCGAAGGCTTGAAGAACGTGGCTGCAGGTGCCAATCCGATGGACCTGAAGCGTGGTATCGACAAGGCAGTCGCAGCTGTTGTCGAGAGCATCAAGAAGCAGTCGGAACCCGTTGCTTCCGACTATCAGAAGATAGAACAAGTGGCTGCCGTAAGTGCCAATAATGACCCTGAAATCGGCAAGCTCTTGGCCGATGCTATGCAGAAAGTGAGCAAGGACGGCGTCATCACCATCGAAGAAGCAAAGGGACGCGACACAACTATCGGTGTCGTGGAAGGCATGCAGTTTGACCGCGGTTACCTCAGCGCTTACTTTGTGACTGATACGGAAAAGATGGAGTGTGTGATGGAGAACCCCTACGTCCTCATCTATGACAAGAAGATTTCAAACCTGAAGGACTTCCTGCCCATCCTCGAACCAGCAGTTCAGAGCGGTCGTCCCCTGCTTGTCATTGCAGAAGACGTTGATAGCGAGGCTCTTACGACACTCGTCGTGAACCGTCTTCGCACGCAGCTCAAGATTTGTGCAGTAAAAGCTCCAGGCTTCGGCGACCGTCGTAAAGCTATGCTTCAGGATATTGCCATCCTGACAGGCGGTGTTGTCATCAGCGAAGACACAGGTCTCAAGCTCGAACAGGCTACTATCGAAATGCTCGGCACTTGCGATAAGGTGACTGTTTCGAAAGACAACAC
>JAGCFN010000227.1 GCA_017650085.1 Bacteroidaceae bacterium
AAAGTCGTCGTGATGGACGGCGGTTATCCGGAAGAAGCGTTCACTCTGCGCGGTTTCGTCGGGGCTTTGGGAAACGAGGTGGAGGCATGGTTCATCTCGCATCCGCATGACGACCACATGGGCGCTCTGTGGGAAATCCTGAAGAAAGGTATGCAGGACCTCAAAATAAAGGCTATCTACCACTCCAGCATTACGGACAAGGTTATCGACGCCGAGCCAACGGAAGCCCAAAAGACCAGAGACTTCTATGACAGGCTCAGCAAATGTGATGCAAAAGTCGTGGATATACAACAGGCCGGACAGGTGTTCGACTTCGACGGGATGAAACTCAAGATTCTGAGCGTTGCCACTCAGCTCACCACAAATCCCTACAACAACAATTCCATGATTATGCGCGTCTGGGACAAACGGAAGTCGTTTGTCTTTCTAGGCGATGCGGGAGTGGAGTGTGGCGACTTGGCACTCGGCGGTCCGTATGCCGAGGACCTGAACTGCGACTATCTGCAAATGGCCCATCACGGACAAAACGGCTGTTCGGAGGAGTTCTATCGCTCCATCAAGTTCCGCGCTTGCCTTTGGCCCACCCCTATGTGGGTTTGGAACAACGATACGGGCAAAGGCTTTGACACAGCCCATCTGAAAACGGTGAGAACCCGCAAATGGATGGACAAGTTAGGCATAAAGGAGCATCATGTTTCTGTGCGCGACGGGCTTTGGAGGCTCGACTAACTATCGACTTAAAACCCGAACCCGATAAACAAAAGAGGCGAGCATCGTGCCCGCCTCTTTTCATTCTTAATTCTTAATTCTTAATTACTTTAGAAGTAGTAGCCGAAGCTTACTTTCAGGCCAAGCTTCGTGTAATCGCTGAAGTGGTTCAGGCACATGTCAACATAAACCGCGGGCTCGATGCTGACATGATCGTTCAGATAGAAGCAGTAACCAACCTCGGGCGTCAGATAGGCATTGTGATCCACAGGAGCTTCGCCACCTGCACTCCAAAGTCCATAGCGCATGCCACCACCGAAGAAGAGACCGTTGTCCTTCATGTAGTAGCGCGCACCTGCACCAAGTTGGAACTCGTTTGCGCCGTCCTGATGATTCCAACCAATCTGTCCGAGAAGCATCCAGTTGTCTGCGATAAAGTAGCCGGCACCTGCTCCGATGCCAAGATGGAAGCCCGGAGCCTTGGCCCAATCCAGACCGAAGCCCGTGAGCGAAGCGTTAACATACTTTGTACCCTGTTCGAACTGTGCGAAAGCACCCATTGAAACGACTGCGAAAAGCAGAGAAAGAATAACTTTTTTCATAATTAAACTGGTTAATGGTTATTGGTTATTTAATACTTTGTTTTTTTATTGCGAAGAGAAGGCCCAGCAGAACCATCATGGCGAGGCCAGCTGAGAGGCCTATATTGAGCGAGAGGCCGAAGCCTTCGGGGGCGATGAGGATGTAACTGGTGCAAACGACGGTCATGAAAAGTGCCGGCAAGAGTGCTATCCAGTAGAACTTCTTCTGCTTTCGGAGCCAAACTGCCGCTGCCCAAAGCATGATGCAAGCAAGGGTTTGATTGGTCCAGGCGAAGTAGCGCCAAAGCACGCCAAAGTCGATGAAGAACAGACCTGTTGTGATGACGAAAAGTGGCAAGCAAAGCAGGAGTCGCTTCCAGATGTTCTTCTGGTTGAGATGCAGGAAATCGGCCAAAATGAGTCGGGCACTGCGGAATGCCGTATCGCCGCTCGTGATGGGGGCTGCAACCACGCCAAGAATGGCAAGAATGGCTCCAACGGCTCCCATCCAACCTACGCTGATCTCTTTCACCACAATAGCTGGATTGCCAAGAGCGGCAAGCTTCTCGTAAGCCGTAGCACCTTCTTCGCCTGGCAACATGCTGGCAAACTTAATGGCTGCGGCAGCCCAAATGAGCGCCACAACACCTTCCGTTATCATAGCTCCGTAGAAGACGGGACGGCCCAGACGTTCGTTCGTCAAACATCTTGCCATAAGCGGACTTTGGGTTCCATGGAAACCGCTAATCGCTCCGCAAGCAATTGTGATACAGAGCATTGGGAAGATGGGCAGACCTTTCGGGTGATGTGTCACAAAGGGAGCATCTGTAATCTCCGGCATCCAACCCTCCTTCGTGAATATGCCCCAGCAAATGCCTAATGCCATCACAAGCAAAGCAAGTCCGAACAAAGGATAAACCCTGCCGATAAGCTTGTCGATGGGCAAAAGCGTGGCAAGGATGAAGTAGAGGAAGATGACTACCAACCAGAAGCCATTCGACAAGAACCAACCCCTGTCGGGCGTCATGTTGTCGAGCAAAGCTGCTGGCGTCGTCACGAAAACGGCACCGACGAGGACGAGCAACACAAGGGCGCCAATTCGCATTACCAGTCGCATTCCCTCGCCCAACTCGTTTCCGATAATCTCAGGCAACGAGATGCCGCCTTGTCTGATGCAAATCATGCCACAAAGATAGTCGTGAACGGCTCCGGCAAAGATGCAGCCAAGCACTATCCAAAGATAAGCTGCAGGGCCAAACAATATGCCCATAATAGCGCCGAAGATAGGACCTGTGCCGGCAATGTTAAGGAACTGGATGAGGAAGACTCGCCAAGTCGGCATCGGGATGAAGTCCACGCCGTCCCGCTTCGTATAGCATGGCATCGGAGTCGTGGAACTGGGACGAACGACTCGCTCGACGATTGCGCCGTAAAGCAAATAGCCTAACAAGAGGCAAAGTAAAGAGACACTAAATGTAATCATAATCTATCACTATTTGAGGCCCCCTCTAAATCTCCCCGTAGGGAGACTTTCTGGCCTTTATTTCCTCCCCCTCGGGGGAGAAAGAGGGGGGCCGTTGCCACTATAGCTGTAAATACTCCACCTATCACATAACCCATAGTTTGGTCGAGTCCAAAGCCGTTTTCCTTGTCTATCAGGATGAAACAGGCACTTACGGCACACATGAATACGGCTGGGAAGTATGCGATGAGCCACGACCAACTCGGCAAGATGCCTTTCCCGTCGGTTCTGTGCTTCAGGAAATGCGCGATTGTGAAGAAGGTGAAGGTCGCCAAAACTTGGTTGAACCAAGAGACGTAGAGCCACAAAACCTTGAAACTGCTGACGTTCAGCATGGCGATGGCAACGGCAAAGAGCGGGGCCGTGAGGATGAGTCGCTTCAAGAGCGGTTTCTGGTCGTAATGGCTGAAGTCGGCCACAATCATGCGAGCCGCCCGGAAAGCGCTGCCGCCAGTACTCATCGGGGCTGCAACAATGCCAAGAACGGCGAGGACAAGTCCCGCATTCCCGAGCCAATCGTTGCACATCCGCTCAACCAAAAGGCCTGGATTCATCTTGACTGTTCCGCAAGCCGTCATCGCATTATAGAGCTTCTCGTAAGGTGTGGCACCTGCGATGTCGAGCATATCGACGAATTTCATGGCAGCTGCAGCCCAAATGAGGGCAACCACACCTTCGGTAACCATCGCTCCGTAGAAGCAACGAAGGCCGTACTTCTCATTCTTGATGCAACGGGCCATCATGGGACTTTGCGTGGCGTGGAATCCGCTTACAGCTCCGCAGGCAATCGTGATGAAAAGCCCTGGGAAGAGAGGCGTATAGCTTACTGGGTAATGGTCGGTAAAGGCTTCTGCAAAGCTGGGAATGTTGCCTTCGTGGGTGAAGATGCCAAAACCAATCAGGACCGCCATGATGAGCAGAGCCGCTCCGAATATCGGATAAATGGTTCCGATGACTTTGTTGATGGAAAAGACTGTGACAGCCAGATAGAAGACAAGAATCAAGACCGTCCAAATCAGGTTGGTATCGGCCACATCGAACAGTCTCAAAGTCAGTTGCTCCATCAGTCCGGCTGGAATCAGCACGAAACTTGCACCCACACAAATCATCAGGACGAGCGTCACAACTCGCATTACCAATCTGCAAATGCTACCCAGTTCGTCGCCGATTATTTCAGGGAGTCCCATTCCACCTCGCCGAATGCTTATCATGCCCGCCATATAGTCGTGCATGGCTCCGCCCAAAATGCATCCCAACACTATCCAAAGGAAAGCTGCAGGGCCGTAGAGAACGCCCATCATGGCTCCGAAGATAGGACCTGTGCCTGCGATATTGAGGAACTGGACCGTATAGACTTTCCAAGTTGGCATCGGGATGTAGTCGGCTCCGTCCTGCTTCGTGTAGCAAGGCGTAGCGCGGTTCGGATCAACGCCAAACACTTTCTCGACAAATGTGCCGTAGATAAAATAACCAAGCACCAAGCAGGCCAAAGCTATGCAAAACGTAACCATAAAACAGTTCTTTTTGTCTTTTCGATTGCAAAGATACAAAATAATTATGAACTATGAGCTATGAACTATGAACTATTTTTCGTATCTTTGTGCCATGAAATATACATTTTATATATTATTAAGTTTCGTTTCGACTCTTTTATGTGCAGAAACAAAGGCACAGAACTTGCATAAGAAAAGCGATTATCTGCCAAAAACCACTCAAATACTCCCCAAAGAAGCCTTTAACCTAGACTTTTTCAGGCCTGCTCCCCCTGCTCCCAAGCATGAGGTCAGGGCAGTTTGGCTGACAACCATCATGGGTTTGGACTGGCCCAAGACAATGGCCACGAGCTATGCGAGAAGAGAAGCTCAGAAGGAAGAACTCTGCGAAATCCTCGACGAGTTGCAGGCTTGTCGCATCAATACTGTGGTCTTGCAGACAAGAGTACGCGGTTCGGTCATTTATCCGAGCGACATAGAGCCTTGGGATGTCTGCCTGACTGGCACTTTCGACCGCGATCCGGGCTACGACCCGCTTGCCTTCGCCATCGAGGAGACACACAAACGCGGGATGGAACTCCATGCCTGGGTTGTGACAGTTCCCGCCTTCAAGGTTGAGAACGCCAAGAAGATGGGCAAGCGAAGCCTGCTGAGAACCCATCCGGAACTGCTCAAAAAGCATGGCGACCAATACTATCTCGACCCCGGATTGCCAGGCTCTTCCGCCTATCTCACAAGGATTTGCGAAGAGATTGTGACGAATTACGACATTGACGGCATTCACTTCGACTACATCCGCTACCCTGAGAATCCAGAATCCTTTGCAGATGGCGCCACCTACAAGAAGTACGGACAGGGCCAGAGCAAGAGGTCGTGGCGCGAGGACAACATCACAAAGATGGTTCGCGATGCCTATGAAGCCATCAAGGATATCAAGCCATGGGTGCGCGTAAGTTGCTCTCCTGTAGGCAAATACAAGGATTTGAGCCGCTACTCGGCAAAAGGTTGGTCAGCTCTGGGCGCAGTCTATCAGGATGCTCAGGGATGGCTTCGCGAGGGCATCATGGATATGCTCCTCCCAATGATGTATTTCCAGGGCGACCATTTCTACCCCTTTGCAGTCGATTGGGCAGAGCACGACAATGGTCGGACAGTTGCTCCAGGCCTTGGCATCTATTTCCTCCATCCCAGAGAGAAGGATTGGGAATGGGGTATCATCCAGCGTGAACTCTGCTATTTGAGGCAAATGGGACTTGGCGGACAGGCCTATTTCCGCAGCCAGTTCCTGACGGACAACACGAAGGGCATCTACGACTACCTGCAGAAAACCTTCTATCCCTACCCTGCCCTTCTTCCACCTATGACTTGGGAGAATGCAGAAAAGCCCGAAAAGCCCCAACTTGTTTCGAGAGAACGCGTGGATGGCATTAACGAACGGCTGGAATGGACGGATCAGGAAGGTTGCCGATACGTGATATATGCAAGCTCGAAGCAGCCTGTCGATACGAGCAATCCACAGAATATCGTCAAGATGACCTACGAAACGAGCTATGTTTACAGCCTTTTGGGAGCCTATTATCACAACTATCACCTCGCTATCACGGCTCTTGACCGCTATGGGAACGAGAGTCAGCCCCTCGAATTGTAAGCTCCGCTTAATAAAGAAACTAAAACTATACGAAATATGAAGAAAAGAACAGCCTTACTGGCCGCCCTTATGGGATTGGCGACAGATTTTAACGCTCAAGTTACTGCGCCAAGCTACACTGAGTGGCACGATATGGAAGTGAACAACGTGAATCGTATGCCTGTTCATACCACATTCTTTGCTTTCGAGAACGAGCATATGGCCTTGCAGGGCGACATGACGAAGTCGAAGCGCTTCCTCTCGCTGCATGGCAACTGGAAATTCAATTGGGTGGAGAATGCCGACCAACGCCCCACAGATTTCTATAAGACAGACCTGAACGACTCGGCTTGGGGAACAATGCCTGTGCCTGGAATGTGGGAAC
>JAGCFN010000228.1 GCA_017650085.1 Bacteroidaceae bacterium
ACTCCTGCAAAGAGAGTGCTGAGCGTGCTCACTACCACTTCCTTCGCCAAAAGACCGCTCACCAATGATGTTACAACTCGCCAATCACCACAACCAAGTGGTTCGAAGATGGGGGCAGCAAGGCTTGAGATTTGCGCCAACATGCTTCTGGAAGCCTCTTCGGCAGGCACCATTTGAAGGTGGAAATCGAAAGTTTGCAAAAGCCAAATGACGATGCTGGCAAGGAAGATAACTGTGAAGGCCCTATTGAGGAAATCCTTCGCTTTGTCCCACAGCAAATGCCATACATTCATCGCAACTGGCATTCGATAGTTGGGCAGTTCCATGACGAAAGGCACAGCCTCACCTCGAAACAAAGTCCGCTTCAAAATGAGTGCCACAACGATTCCTGTCACAATTCCTATCACATAAAGCGACATCATCACCCAAGCTGCATGACGGGGGAAGAAAGCCGCTGCAAAGAAGGCATAGATGGGAATCTTGGCAGTACAGGACATAAAAGGCGTGAGCAGAATAGTGAGTCGACGGTCGCGTTCGCTGGGAAGAGTTCGGCTTGCCATAATGCCAGGAACGGAACAACCGAAGCCAATCAGCAAGGGCACAATGCTTCGTCCAGACAGGCCCAAGCCTCTGAGCAGCCGGTCCATCACGAAAGCGATACGAGCCATATAGCCTGTATCTTCGAGCATGCTGAGGAAGAAGAACAGAATGACAATGAGGGGAAGGAAGACAAGCACAGTTCCTACGCCAGAATAGATGCCGTCGATGATGAGCGAATGAATGGGTGGAGCGATATTCCATTGCGTCAGGAGTTCGTCGGAAAAAGCCGTAAAGCGGTCTATTCCCTCTTGAAAGATGTCTTGCAGCCAAGCTCCTATCGTATTGAAAGTGAGGTAGAAAACCGCTGCCATGATGAGCAAGAAGGACGGAATGGCTGTGTAGCGGCCCGTCAGGACTTTGTCTATTCGGATGCTTCGCCTTTGTTCGTTGCTCTCTTCTGGTCGGACAACGGTTTGCTGACAGACCTGCAGAATGAAGCGGAACCGCATATCGGCAAGGGCAGCACAGCGGTCGAGGCCTCTCTCCTCCTCCATTTGGCAGATGATATGCTCGACGGTTTCCTGCTCGTTTTGAGTCAAATTGAGTGCCGAAGCCACAAGTTTGTCGCCTTCTATCAGCTTGCTTGCGGCAAAACGGACTGGTATGTGAGCAGCTTGAGCATGATCCTCGATGAAATGCATGATGGCATGAAGGCAACGATGGACTGCTCCACCATGTTCCTTAGGACTGCAAAAGTCCTGTCGAGCCGGCCCTTCATGATAACGGGCCACATGGATGGCATGCCTCACAACCTCGTCCACGCCCTCGTTTTTCATGGCGCTGATGGGAATGACGGGAATGCCGAGAATCCGTTCCATTCGGTTGATACGAACGGCTCCACCATTACCTTTCACCTCGTCCATCATATTGAGAGCCAATACCATAGGTATGTCGAGCTCCATCAACTGCATGGTCAAATAGAGGTTGCGTTCGATGTTCGAGGCATCAACGATATTGATGATCCCGCTTGGATTACTTTCCAGGATGAAGCGACGGCTGATGACCTCTTCGCTCGTGTAGGGACTGAGGCTGTAAATGCCTGGAAGGTCGGTCACGACGGCATCCGGATGACCTTTGATGATACCGTCTTTTCGGTCGATTGTCACGCCAGGAAAGTTGCCGACATGTTGCTTGCTACCCGTCAACTGATTGAAAAGAGTCGTCTTTCCGCAGTTCTGATTGCCGACGAGAGCAAAGGTGAGACGTCCCTTTTTTGCCGATGAAATGGGGTGAATTGTGTCTTCTTCGTGGTAACGGCCTTCCTCGCCGAAGCCTGGATGCTCCATTTCGTGACAAACCTCTACGGTTTGCTCGTCATCGAAGGCAGAGGATTCGGTTTGCTCGCCATTCAGACTGACCTCAATCTGCTCTGCATCAGCAAGTCGCAAGGTCAGTTCGTAACCGTGAACACGCAATTCCATCGGGTCTCCAAGAGGCGCGAACTTCTGCAGCGTCACTTGAGTCCCAGGTATCATACCCATATCGAGGAAGTGCTGCCGAAGCGCTCCTTCACCACCAACCTTGATGATGGTGGCCGATTGTCCCCTATCGAGTTCTCTCAGTGTCATAGTCTTGTGCTTTTGTCCGATACGCTATGCAAAGGTATGCAAAAAGCGGCAAACAACAAGCAACTGCTTTCCTGTTCAAGTCAAAAATACCTATAAATGATGAGGTCGGAAGCGAGGTTTTTCAGCCAGGCCTGTTAAGTTGGCAAACTTAACACTTTATGATTGCAATCGTATAGTGTCACGTTTGCATTTTACTAGTGTGACGATTGCGATTGTCAAACGTGATGTTTGCCAACTTCACTAAGGTCTATTCCTCAGTCGCCTCAGGTTCCTCCGGTTTTTCCTCTTTTTTCTTTGCCAAATACTCTGGCAGCGCCATTCCTGCTTGGTCGAAAAGTTCGGCAAGAGGAGGTACGCTCTTCATCAATCCGGCAAGGAAGTTGGCCGTACTTGTCTTGCCTTCGCCACCACCACCATTGTCCCAAACGGTCACCTTGTCGATGTTGATGCCCTTGATAGCCTCGACTTGTGTCTTGACGAGGTCTGGCAATTTCTCCAAGAGAAGCAGCGTGTAGGCCTTCGTAGCGTCTCCTCCAGCAGCTTGTATCATCTTATCGTAACCCTCGGCCTGTTTCGTGAGGATTTGGAAGAGACCTTTCGCCTCTGCCTCCATCTTTGCGAAGATGGCATCAGCCTCACCTTTTGCATTGACTCTCTTCTGCTCAGCCTCAGCTTCAGCCGCGATAACCAGACGCTTTTTCTCAATCTCCTGAGCCACGATGACGTTGGCTTGCTGACTTGCACGCTCCCTGTCTGCTCTGGCATTCTCAGCTTTCTGCTCTGCCGCATAAGCCTCTTCGAGAGCCTGAGCGCTTGCAACCTTCTCAGCAGCCACAGCTTTTCGCTGAGCCTCAGCCTCGCGTTCACGACGAACTGCATCTGAATTGGCAATCGCAATCTTGGCTTCGTTCTCACCCTTCACAGCTTCTGCATTGGCTTCTGCAGTCCTGATACGAGTTTCACGAACAGCCTCAGCCTTACCTATTTCACCATTCCGTTCCTGCTCAGCAACACGAACTTTGGCTTCGTTGATTGCCTTTGCAGCAGCCTCCTGACCAAGTGCTTCGATGTATCCGCTTTCATCCTTGATGTCGGTCACGTTCACGTTGATCAAGCGCAAACCTATCTTCTTCAATTCTACCTCGACGTTGGCCGTGATAGCCTCAAGGAACTTGTCGCGATCGGAGTTCAGCTCCTCGATACTCATCGTGGCAATAACCAGACGAAGCTGGCCGAAAAGGATGTCTCGAGCCAGTTCCTGAATCTGCTGAGGCGTTTGTCCAAGCAATCGTTCTGCAGCAGCCAGCATGCTTTCGGGCTCCGTACTGATACCAACAGTAAAGCGACAAGGCACATCCACGCGAATGTTCTGCTTCGAAAGGGCATTCGTCAGGTTCGCATCGATGCCGATAGGTGTAAGAGAGAGGTAAGCGTAGTCCTCGATGATGGGCCATACGAAAGCGCCACCACCATGCACACATTTGGCACTCTTGCTGTTGCCACGATTACCATAGATAACCAATATCTTATCACTAGGGCAGCGACGATAGCGGTTGATGATGGCCATGAAGAGGAAGACGAGTACGACGACTCCAATCACAATAAGATAGAAGGGTTCCATATTAGTTAAGAGTTTAAAGTTTAGTGTTTTGAGATTAAATTTGTTCCACAATCAAGACGGCTTTATCGACGACCTTAGTCACTCGAACCTTGGTGCCACTCGGAATGGCCTCGCCTTCAGTTTGAGCCGGAAGTTCCTGAACTGAGCCATGGAAACTAATCTGAACTTTGCCGCTGCCACTACGGTTGGCAGGGATTCGGATGTAGACCTCGCAGACTTGTCCCACACTCTCTTCGATGCGATAAGAGCCGTTGCTTTCAAGTTTCATCAGTTGCCTATATATTATTATAAATGCAGCCACCATGATGCAACCACAAAGGATTGCAGCCAAAGCAAGCAGGAAGCGGTTCCCCATCAAGCCACTCAGGCAAACACCACCCCAACCGACTCCCAACAGGAAGTTCACCATATTGCGAATCGTAAAGAGCTGTATGGCTCCGCCAGTATCCATCGTCTCTCCGTTGCCATCGCCCAAGTCGGCTCCACCAGTATCCAAGTCGCCAATGTCGCCACCTGCATCAGTATCTCCAAGACCCAGTAGCGTCAAGGTCATCTGGATAATGAAAACGATGGAGGCAGCTATGGCTATCATCCAATAAGCACGCATGTAGGGAGGCAAAGCCTGAAACCAGTCAATAAATGTAGTCATCATAGTTCATACAATTAGTTGTTCCGAAGTACAAAGTTAGCGAATTTCAGCGGAACAAGCAACGAAAACTTGCTTTATATCGCGCTTTTCGCTACTTTTGCAAACAATAAATATCAAAAGTATGGCAAACAAAGAAGGAAAACACCTGCTCAATCTCTTCTCCTGTTGCCCGAAATGCGGGGCAAAGGCTTTCGTCGAGGATACTGAAAAGAGCAAACGCTGTGAGGATTGCGGCTTTGTCTATTTCATGAATCCAAGTGCTTCGACGGTTGCCGTTATTGTCGATGAAATGGACCGTTTGATGGTTGTTCGTCGAAGCAAAGAGCCTGCGAAAGGGACCCTCGACCTTCCTGGAGGCTTTTGCGACTGCTATGAAACTGGCGAAGAAGGCGTCAAGCGGGAGGTCCTGGAAGAGACTGGACTATCTGTTGTCGAGTCGCGCTACCTTTTCTCGCTGCCCAACATGTACGAATACTCTGGTCTCGACATTCCGACTCTCGACCTCTTCTTCCTTTGTAGAGTAGAAGAAACTGAGGGAGCAAAAGCAATGGATGATGCCGAAGAAGTGCTTTGGTTGCCTTGGGAAGATGTCAAGCCGGAAGACTTCGGATTGAAGTCCATCAGTCTTGGCGTGGCTCGACTGCTGGAATTGCACGCTGCTTCTCAGGCCAACGTCCGCTAAGCCACGGAACTCGCTCTATATAAGGCACAAGCCAAGCACAGATGCAAAAGATGACTGGAATAAGAATGAGCACATCATCGACTTTTCCGTAGATGCTTCTGCCGTATGAAAGATGCATGAACTTGTAGAAATAGAGCATCGGATAATGCGAAATGAAGAAGACCATGCTGTGCTCTCCGATGAAGCATAGCAAGGGAATTCGGGGCACTTGCAAGGTCAGCAGAACGCCTGCCAAACCACAAAGTACCAAAGTCGCATTGACGACAGCCATCAAGGCATTGCCCGTAAAAAGGTTCTGGCTCATATTGTAAGTGCCAGGAGCCACGATGCCGAGGACCACAAAGGCTGCTACCATCAGCCACGAAGCAGCCATAACCTGCTCCCTACTGAACCTCTGCATCACCCATCGCCACAGCCTTCCAAGATAGAAGAAGTAGCAAGCGATGAAGACATTGCCGAGACTCATCGGCACATTATTGCCCGTCTTGTATGCCCAGTAACTGAGTGCAGGGAAAGCAATCGTGAGCCAACACAAATACTTCACTTTGTCGATGTATCGCACCATCATATAGACGGTGAAGAACGAAAAGAGGAACCAGATAGGCGAATTGCCATAGAAACCGCTCTTCATCCAGATGTGATTCCATTCCAACGGCTCGACGAACTTCTTGTAGCGGTCTACGAGAGGGAAATAGAAACTGAAATAGACGATGGCTCCAATGATGCCGCTCATCAGATAGGGCACCAAGAGTCGCTTGCTC
>JAGCFN010000229.1 GCA_017650085.1 Bacteroidaceae bacterium
GCCAATTTGAGCCCCAACCACAATCGGCAATGAGTGGAACACTCAGATTTGCAGCACCTTGCATCTCCTCGCTAACCAGTTTTTGAAGCCTCTCTTTCTCTTCTGGAAGGACTGAGAAATTGAGTTCGTCGTGGACTTGCAGAATCATCTTCGACTTGAGACCCTCTTCCTTCATTCGTTTGTGAACACGAATCATCGCTATCTTTATGATGTCTGCAGCACTACCTTGGATGGGTGCGTTGATGGCGTTCCTTTCCGCATATCCGCGAACTACCGAGTTGTTCGAGTTGATGTCTGGAAGCGAGCAACGACGCTTGAAGATAGTCTCCGTATAACCTTTTTCGCGAGCCATCTGGATGCTCTTCTCCATATAGGCTTTCACACCTGGATAAGTGGCGAAATACTCATCTATAAGTTGTTTGGCTTCAGTTCTTGAAACGCCCATCCTCTCAGCCAAACCGAAGGCACTAATGCCATAGATGATACCGAAATTGGCTGTTTTGGCCTTTCTTCTCTCGTCTGAAGTGACCTCTTCAAGCGCTTTCTTGAAGATTTTGGCAGCAGTTGCGGCATGAATGTCATTACCTTGCAAGAAAGCCTCTATCAAGTTCTTGTCCTGACTCAAATGTGCCATAATCCTCAATTCGATTTGGCTGTAGTCGGCACTGAAAAAGAGTTGTCCTGGATAGGGAATGAAGGCTTTCCTCACTTCCTTACCTTGAGCGTCTCGAACAGGAATGTTTTGCAGGTTCGGATTCGACGATGAGAGCCTTCCTGTAGCCGTAACTGTCTGGTTGAACGAAGTGTGGATGTGCCCAGTCTCCTTGTTGATGAGTTGCGGAAGAGCATCGATATAGGTGCTTAGTAACTTCTTCAATCCTCTGTATTCCAATATCTTGCCGACAATGGGGTGCTTTCGTCTGAGGGCTTCCAGCACTTCTTCGCTCGTAACATATTGTCCCATCTTGGTCTTCTTCGCTTTGCTATCGAGCTTGAGACTCTCGAAAAGAACTTCACCAACTTGTTTCGGACTCGATATGTTGAAGTTCAGTCCGGCCAAAGTATGAATTTCCTGTTCGAGGTTTTGGAGTTGCAGGGTGAAGAGTTTGCTTGTCTCTTTCAGTCCTTCTGTATCGATAAGAACGCCAGCTTCCTCCATTTCGGCAAGGACAGGCATTAGCGGCATTTCTATCTCTGCAAAGAGGTCCCAAAGCCCTTCTTGCTTGAGTTCCTGCTCGAGGGATTGCTTGAGCGCGCAAACATCCTTGCAGTTGTAGACGGAAAGCAAGTAGTCGAGGTAGTGACGCATCTCTGGATGAAGCAGATAATGGGCAATCTCAGTATCGAACATTGCATTTTCCGTCAGTTTTCGAGCCTTTATTTCCTTCCAATTAGCCTTGAGGTTGTGGCCGATAACGACATTTTCAACTACCACAAAAGGCTCTGTCTGTTCCTCTTTCTGAATAGGAGCAGCAGGAACAGAACTGAACAAATCGAGCTGAACAGGCCCTTTATCTTCTTCCTTTTTCTGAGGTGTGGGAGCCGCATTGAAAAGGTCGAGCTGAAGGGAACCATCGTTGTTTTTGGCAGGTTCTGGAGTTGTCGCTTTTGGTTCTTCAGGTTGGCTTTGCCTCTTGTTCAGGAGTTGACGGAACTCAAGGCGTTTGAAGAGTTCCTGAAGCTTGTTTCTGTCAGGTTCTCGAAGCTGCAGAAGGTCCATATCGAGGCTGATGGGAACCTCTTGGTTGATAGTCGCCAACCACTTGCTTTGCTTGATTTGTTCGACATTGTTCTCAACCTTTTCCTTCAACGCACCCTTCAGCTTGTCCGTCGAAGCCAGCAGATTTTCGATGCTTCCAAACTCTTCGATGAGCTTCTGGGCAGTCTTCTCGCCCACTCCAGGACAGCCAGGAATGTTATCGACTGCATCTCCCATCAGTCCCAACATATCTATGACTTGCAGGGGTGACTGCAGTCCCCACTTCTTCTTCACTTCCTCGATACCCAGAATCTCTGCCTCACTATTTTTTCCAACAGGGGGACGATACATCTTCACCCTCTCTGTAACAAGCTGTCCGAAGTCCTTGTCTGGTGTCATCATAAAGGTTTCGATGCCCTTCATATCAGCCTGATGAGCAAGGGTTCCAATGACGTCATCTGCCTCATAACCAGGCACTTCGAGCACAGGAATGTGGTAAGCTGCCAGAATCTCCTTGATGATGGGAACGGCAAAGCGTATCGCTTCAGGCGTCTCCTCTCTTTGTGCCTTGTATTCAGGAAAGGCTTCGTGCCGGAAAGTGCCTCCATGAGGGTCGAAAGCAACACCCAAATGAGTCGGACCTCCTTTGCTAATCACCTCTTCCAAAGTGTTAACAAAACCGAGAATGGCAGACGTGTTTTCGCCCTTAGAATTGATTCGAGGGTTCTTTATGAAGGCATAATAAGCACGATAAATCAGTGCATAAGCATCAAGTAAATAGAGTTTCTGCATCTTTTTCTGTCCTTTTATGAGGTAAAATTACGGAAAAAATATGAAAGAAGCACTTTTTTATGTAATTTTGCACTCTAAAGATGAGATAAATGGACGTACTAGATAAGATAAAGGCCCCAGTTGCGATTGAATTGGAACAATTCAACGAGGCTTTCCGCCAAACACTTTATGCCGACAATCCTCTGCTCGAAAAAGCTGTCGAGCACTTGCTGAAGGCTCCAGGAAAGCAGCTCCGTCCCTTGCTTGTCCTGCTTTCAGCAAAAATGGTGGGCAAGGTCAGCGATAAGGTCATCAATGTGGCTTTGGCTCTGGAAATGCTTCATACGGCTTCCCTCGTGCATGATGATGTTGTGGACGAAAGTGATCGTCGTCGCGGATTGCCTTCCCTGAATGCCTTCCTCAGCAATCAGGCCGCTGTTCTTGCCGGCGATTTCATCCTCAGCAAAGCACTCGAATGTGCTGCCCAAACAGAAGATGTCAGGGTGGTTCGCTATATTGCCCAACTTGGACAATCGCTTGCCGATGGCGAACTCTTGCAGCTTGATAACAAGGATTCTGACGCCTTTTCGGAAGCCGCTTACTTCGACATCATCTCTCGCAAAACGGCAAGTCTGTTCTCGGTTTGTGCCCGTCTGGGTGCTTTGGCAGCAAATGGTGCTGAAGCCGATGCAGAGCGTTTGGCACAGTTCGGCAAGCTTATCGGCATTTGTTTCCAGCTTCGCGACGATGTCTTCGATTATGGAACGGCAGAAGTAGGCAAGCCTGTCGGCAATGATATGAAGGAAGGCAAGCTCACACTCCCAGCCATCTATGCCGTCAAGCACAGCGAAGACGAGTCGATGCGCGAGTTGGCTTTGAAAGTTCGACGTCGTGAAGCAACTCAAAGAGAGATTCAAAAGCTCATCAAGTTCTCGATAAGTGAAGGCGGTTTGGACTATGCAGCATGGCACATGAAAGACATGCAAGGCATGGCTGACGGCCTTATCGATGACACTCGAGACGCCTCTGTTACAGAAGCACTACATCTCCTCGCCTCCTTTGTTGCGGAGCGAGTTTTCTGACTTCAAGTCGCTTAATCCTTATCCGCGTCTTTCCAGATACGGCAAGGTGTATGGACGACGGTAATCGTAGTAGTAAAGACGGTGAGCAAAGGCTTCCTTGTCGTTTCCGAATGTCAGGGTTGCGGGGTTCCAACGAACAGGACGGTTCAGCTCGCGGGCAATGTTGAACAGGCAGCAAAGCGTGTTTGTGCTGCAACCATACTCGACTGGAGCAATCGGATCTTTGTGTTCGCGAATAGCATCGATGAAGTTTTGCATGTGTGGTGAACTTACTTCATATTGCCCGGCTGCAATTTCCTCTTGTTGTTTCTTCAGTTTCGTACTGTCGGAACACTCGATATAACCGCGTGAAACCTTAAGCCAGCCTTTGTCGCCGATGAACTTGATGCCCTTCGCTTCCTTGTCGTCTGTGAAAGGACGCTCTTGCATGATGATTCCGTTGGCGTATTTCATCGTGGCATATTCAGCACCATTGTAGCCTTTAGGAATGAACTCGACAGGTCCAAGTCCGTCCATACCGATAGCAGCTTGCGCTATGTCATACATGTGAGCACCCCAATCGGCAGGATATCCGTTACCCGTCTCTTCGTACCATCGCCAAGCTCCCCAAAGCGTTTCGTTCTTTTCTGGATCGAGCGTAACGACTGGGCAGATGTCTGGATGGTAATGAATCTTCGGATTGTTAAGCGGTCCGAGCCAAAGGTTGAAGTTGAGATTTTCTGGAACAGGCACTTCAGGAAGGTCGAAAGGCTTTGGTGGATCGCCTACTCGAACGTAAATTTCCTTGATGTCTCCAAGTGCTCCGCTTTGTACAAGAGCTATTGCCGCTTGGAATTCCGAGCTGCTACGTTGCTGGCTTCCCATTTGCAGGATGCGATTGTTGGCTCGTACTGCACGTTGAACAGCCAGTCCTTCTGTTATGGTATAGGACAGCGGTTTCTGTACGTAAACGTCCTTTCCGGCCTGCAGAGAATGGATGGCAACGAGCGCGTGCCAATGATCGGGTGTCGCTATCTCGATGGCATCGATGTCTTTTCGCTTGAGAAGCTTTTCGTAGCGCTCATACATGTCGCATCGTTCGGCCATTCCCTTTTCCTTCTGCCACTTGGTAACATAGCGGCGGAAGCGTTCTCTCTTGATACTGTCCACATCGCAGCAGGCAGCAACCTGAACGCCTGGACAAGCAGCAAAGCTGCGGAAATCGCTGCATCCTTGCTGGCCAAGTCCTACGAATCCAAGCACGATTCTGTCGCTTGGAGCTACCCTCACGCCATCTATAGTGAAGCTTGGCAAGATCATAAAACCTGCCAAACCTGTTCCTGCAGCAGCAAGGAACTGGCGACGAGACATAGATTTGCTTTCTTTCTGACTTGTTTGGGGCACTTTCTTTTTCATGGTGGTAAAGCTTTGTTTGTTGTACTTTGTTGATGCAAAACTAATAAAAAAAACGTTATCTTCCAAACAAATTCCCTGAAAACGTACTTGTTGTGTGCCAATATTGAACGTTCTTTCGGCAAATATGCTTATCTTTGTGGTTGAAAAGTGCTGCGTGGCAGGGCTTTTAAGCAAAGAGAGAACAGGATGATTACGACAGGTCGTTTCGCACCTTCTCCAACAGGAAGGATGCATTTGGGCAACGTGTTTTGCGCCCTTCTTTCGTGGCTTTCCGCGAAGAGCAAGGGTGGAGAATGGCGTCTGCGCATAGAAGACCTCGATCCAGACCGTTCTCGTCGCGATTTTGCCCTGCAGTTGATGGACGATTTGATGTGGCTGGGCCTTCCTTGGGATGGGGAAGTCGTGTGGCAAAGCCAGCGTTCGGACGTTTACGAGCACTACCTCAAGCAGTTACAGGAAACAGGTCTCACCTACCCTTGCTTCTGTTCGAGAGCCGACATTATGGCCACTCAAGCCCCTCACGAAACAGATGGAAGAGTGGTTTATGCAGGCACTTGCAGGGGCAAAAAACTCGATGAAATGGCGCAAAACAAGCCTTTTGCCACAAGATTTATGGTTCCGAATGAGGACATAACATTCCAAGATGGTCATTACGGCTTGCAGCAAGTCAATCTGGCAAAGCATTGTGGCGATTATGTTCTCAGGAGAAAAGATGGGGCTTGGGCTTATCAGTTGGCAGTCGTGGTTGATGACGCTTTGATGGGCATCACGGAGGTTGTGCGAGGACGAGACCTTCTTCTGAGTACTCCGCAACAGTTACATCTTTATCGAACCTTGGGTTTCCAGGAGCCTACCTATTTCCATCATCCGCTTTTGGTGAATGAAAACGGGCAACGACTCTGCAAGCGAGACAAATCTCTCGACCTTTCCTACCTTCGAAGAAAACATAAAAATCCCGATGAAATCGTGGGTTTTCTCGCTTTTCTTGCAGGAATCTTGCCTGAATCGACACCTTCTAAACCCCAGGAACTCTTGCCTCTGTTCGACTGGCAAAAGGTGCCAACAGAAGACATCACAGCCTGCATCTGAAAACGTGGCACGTTACGATAGCAATCTTAACACTATACAATTGCAATCGTAACACTATACGTTTGCGTTTTAACAACGTTACGTTTTATCCGAAGAAAATAGCCGCAACTGCAATTGCCGCGATAACTCCGCAAATGTCGGTCAGAAGGCCTGCCATGACGGCGTGTCTTGTCTTGCGGATTCCTACGCTGCCGAAGTAAACGGCCAGTATGTAGAAGGTCGTATCGGTTGCTCCTTGGAAGATGCACGACAGGCGGGCAATGAAGGAATCAGGGCCGTACTGCGTCATTGCATCGACCATCATTCCGCGTGCTCCGCTGCCAGAAAGGGGTTTCATGATGGCTGTGGGAAGTGCCGCAACATAGTCGGCATTGCCTCCTAGCATTTCGACGAACCTTCCAATGCCGCCCACGATGAAATCCATCGCTCCTGAAGCACGGAAAACACCGATGGCAACAAGGATGGCGACCAAGTAAGGAATGATTCTCACGGCAGTTTCGAAACCGCCTTTCGCCCCTTCAACGAAGGCCTCGTAGACGTTAATCTTCTTACGCACACCAGCCCAAATGAAGGCGATAATGATGCTGAAAAGCAGGACGTTAGCTACGACGGTGCTCCACTTGTTCATGGTCTCTTGATCAACCTGCGTGCCAAGCCAAATCACACCACTCACCACAATGCAAATGCCAAGCACGAAAGCCATGATGGCTCGATTGAAGAGATTGATGCGTTGGTACAGGCTTGTTATAATCATGCCTGCCAGCGTGGCGATGGCTGTTGCGATAAGGATGGGACAGAAGACGTCTGTGGGCTGTGCCGCACC
>JAGCFN010000230.1 GCA_017650085.1 Bacteroidaceae bacterium
TGAGAATGAACACGTCTTGTCGTCATCTTCGCCAAGGTCGTGAACCCCTTTAGGCTTTGCATCCGAATGATATTGGCGTGCAACATGATTGGGAACGAAATCGATGATGACCTTCAAGCCTGCTTTATGTGTCCGTTCTACCAGGAGTTCGAACTCACGAACACGCTTTTGTGGGTCCTTCGCAAGGTCAGGATCTACGTCATAATAGTCGCGAATCGCATAAGGACTGCCTGCTTCGCCCTTCACCACATCAGGGTTATCAACGGGAATTCCATAAGCCGAATAATCCGTCTTGCTTGCATGTTCGATGATTCCCGTATACCAGATATGAGTACAGCCAAGTCCTCGGATTTGCTCCAAAGCCTTGGCTGTAAAGTCTTTCATCAAGCCGCATCCGTTCTCCTGCTTTGTTCCGAAAGGAATGCAGTCAGGCTTGTCGTTGCCGAACAGACGGGTGAAGACCTGATAGATGGTCATGTTATTGAATGCCGTCGATGGTGATGCCTTCGATTCCCTTTGCAATCTTTGTGATCATGCCCTGCAGAGCGCGGCCAGGACCGCATTCTGTGAATTCGGTTGCACCAGCAGCAAGCATGTTCTGAACCTCTTGAGTCCAACGAACGGAGGCAGTCAGCTGAGCAATCAGATTCTGCTTGATCTCAGTTGCATCCGTGTGAGCCTGAGCATCTACGTTCTGATAGATGGGGCAAGAGGGAGTGTGGAACTCAGTCTGTTCGATAGCAGCCTGAAGTTCGTCCTTTGCAGGTTGCATGAGAGGACTGTGGAAAGCACCACCAACAGGCAGTACCAGTGCACGCTTCGCACCTGCTTCCGTCAGCTTCTCACAAGCTTTGTTGATTTCCTCGACATTACCGCTGATAACCAACTGACCTGGGCAATTGTAGTTGGCAGGAACGACGACTCCATTACCTTCTGCAGTCACCTCGGCACAGATTTGCTCGACTGTTTCATCAGGAAGGTTGATGATGGCAGCCATAGTGCTAGGAGCAGCTTCGCAAGCCTTCTGCATCGCCATGGCGCGAGCATGGACAAGGCGAAGACCATCCTCAAATGAGAGGGCTCCTGCAGCTACCAAAGCGCTGAATTCACCAAGGCTGTGACCGCCAACCATATCAGGCTTGAAGTCCTCGCCCATACAGATGGCTGTGATTACACTATGCAGAAAAACAGCGGGTTGGGTCACCTTAGTCTGCTTCAACTGCTCTGCATCACCTTCGAACATAATGTCTGTGATGCGGAAACCGAGTATCTCGTTAGCTTTTTCGAAGAGTTCTTTTGCTTTGGGATTGCTTTCGTAAAGCTCTTTGCCCATGCCTGTAAACTGTGCTCCCTGACCGGGAAAAACGAATGCTTTCATGTCTATTTTGGTTTTGTTTTATTACTTTCGGGCTGCAAAGATACGAAATAATATTCATATAACTGCAATATAAGAGCGATAATCTCCTCTCGCGTACATTATTAATTGATATAGGTCATCAAGAGGCTTCGTGCAAAGGGTAAAAACTTAACGTAGCTAAATCGAAAACTTAACGAGTTAAGTTGACAAAGTTGACGTGTTAAGTTGACCAACTTCACGTGTTAAGTTTTGAACTTAACTGTAGGTTGTTTTAGAAGTTGACGCATTTTCTTAAGTCTTTATTCTTTTTCCTCGATATTTTTTCGTATATTTGCAGACGTTATGCAACCATTAGCAGAAAGAATGCGTCCATTGACGCTCGACAATTATATCGGGCAACAACACTTGGTGGGACCAGGTGCGGTGCTTCGTAAGATGTTGGAGAGCGGTCATGTCAACAGCTTTATCCTCTGGGGGCCTCCCGGAGTGGGAAAGACCACGCTGGCGAGCATTATAGCCCGCAAGTTGGAAGTGCCTTTCTATACACTCAGTGCCGTAACAAGCGGAGTGAAGGATGTTCGTGACATCATCGAGAAAGCCCGTTCATCTAGGTTCTTCAACCAGAATAATCCGATACTGTTCATCGACGAAATCCACCGTTTCTCGAAGTCGCAACAAGACTCTTTACTTGGGGCTGTTGAACAGGGAGTCGTCACACTAATTGGAGCAACTACGGAGAATCCCTCTTTCGAAGTGATTCGACCTCTGCTTTCCCGTTGTCAAGTTTACACCTTGAAACCTCTCGAAGAGGACGATTTGATGCAGCTCGCTCACTATACTGTGGAGCATGATATCGAGTTGAGAAAGCGTGTATTCCATTTCACAGAAACGGGTGCATTGATGCGATTCAGCGGAGGTGACGCACGAAAGTTGCTCAACATCCTGGAACTTGTCTATGAATCGGCTCTAGAAGAAGGTGATGTCGAAATAACGGACAAAGCCGTTACCGATTGCTTGCAGCAGAATCCGCTTGCTTACGACAAGGACGGCGAAATGCATTACGACATCATTTCGGCTTTCATCAAGAGCATCCGAGGCAGCGATCCAGATGCGGCAATCTATTGGCTGGCTCGCATGATCGAGGGTGGGGAAGATCCTGCTTTCATAGCCAGGAGGCTGGTTATCAGCGCGAGTGAGGACATCGGACTTGCCAACCCGAACGCTCTCTTATTGGCCAATGCCGCTTTCGACGCGGTAATGAAGATTGGTTGGCCTGAAGGTCGCATTCCTTTGGCTGAAGCAACGGTCTATCTTGCTTCGAGTCCGAAGAGCAATTCGGCTTATATGGCCATCAACGACGCTCTTCAAAAAGTTCAGGAAACTGGCAATCAACCAGTGCCTCTACACCTCAGAAATGCTCCGACATCTCTGATGAAAGACTTAGGTTACAGCAAGGGTTACAAATACGCTCA
>JAGCFN010000024.1 GCA_017650085.1 Bacteroidaceae bacterium
AGATTCGGCCAATATACTGCCTTTGGTGGACGATCACAGTTGTGTGGAGAGCATCAATCTCGACTCGCTATACGCCACTTTGCAAACGGCATATTTGGCTGACTCGAAGGCTTCGATGAGGACTCTTATCTCGACTCATGGCTCGCAGAAACTCATCAAGCAACTTGTTCAGGATCTCATTGACAAGACCAACCGCTTTGAGGGCTACACATACGAAGCGATGGCTCCCATTCGCGAATTGGCAGAAACTGACTATTCCTTCTCGCAAATGTCTCAGGCATTGCTCAATATGGCAGAGAACAATCCCATTCTTCGATATGGCAATACGGTGAAGGCGGAGAATATCTGTTCTTTCAGAGCTTATATGATAGGTAATGGTGAGGACATTCTCGCAGTTCGAAACCACGAGATTGTCACCATTCCACAAGCTGAGGCTGACGTTACAGACCGACGCAACCATTGGATCATCCTTCGTCACGACGACGAAACCTACTATTGCCTTTACAATCTCGGCTCAGGTTATTATCTTACCATAGGAACGAGGGTAACTGTTTCGGATGTCCCACACAAATTGAACCTGAATTATTCCAATAAAAAGTTCGTCATCCGAGAAGGCACATCCAAGTATGTCGGCATCAATTACAATAAGATACCCATAACAGTAAATGGCACAAAGGCTGTTGGTTTTGAACTGCTCGACAACTACTATCTCACGCCCAAGACATCACAAGTTTACAAGCTTCTCGAAGAGACGACTTCTCAGAGTATCGCCACTGGAATTGACGAGATAAAGACTGAGCCGTTGTTGCAGCCAGGAGAAGAGACCTCTTCACTTAGCGAAGACATTGCAGCCGTTTACTATTACGATATGCAAGGCCGTCGTATCGGTTATGCTTTGCCTGTTGGAGAACCCGTTATTGCTCATATTGTACTTCGCAACGGAGCCTCCATCGTCAGGAAGATTATGGCTAAGTAAATTGCCCGTAAGAGATTGGGATGAACATGGAGGGCCTCTACCAATGGTAGGGGCTTTCTTGTTTATGCAGGTTTAGGTCGTTTTATGGCTCAAATGTTTGTGTGTCTCACTACTTTTTTGTAATTTTGCAGCGCAATTGGTTCTCCCCGCTTCCGTATGATGGAGACGAGAGGAGCTAAGATGGGAACGTAGTGAGATTCTGCGACATTACCCGATGCTGTGAGTCCTTGTTCTAAGAAGGCGACCAACAGAGTCACTGGAGTCAACCCATTAGTCCTGACGGGACGAAAGGTTGAGCATCTCTGGGAAGACCGAGTCGCCAGTAAGGATGAAGTCAGAAGACCTGCCTTTTGCAACAAAATAACGCTTGCCTGCGGGATTACGGGCATCGACGAAATCAAAAGAACCGTACATCGGTATGGTGGGTGTGCATGATGTTCTCAACAAAATGGGGACAAGTGTGCTGCAAGTCTGTGTGGATATAAAAGGATAATAGATATGTTCAAGATTTTTACTGGTAATCACCTCGTTGAGGCCTACCATCGTAACAAGAAAAAGAAGCGCAACGACAATGTGCTCTCTAAGGTTGTTAAGCTGTTTGTAGCCATTGTCGTGGGTATTGTGTTGTGGGCTTTGCCTGCGGAAATATTTGGAATTGAGGGGCTGACGATAGTCGAGCAGCGAGTCATTGCAGTCTTCTGCTTTGCCACTATGATGTGGATAACAGAAGCGATTCCGTCATGGACGACTTCCGTAGCCATCATTGTCATTTTGCTATTTACATGTAGCGATAGCGCTTTCCGCTTTTTCCTCGATGCTCCGGAAGAGCAGCTGGGGAGCGTCCTTTCGTACAAAGCCATTATGGCCTGCTTTGCGAACCCCATCATCATGCTGTTCATCGGAGGTTTCATCCTTGCAATTGCTGCAACTAAGAGCGGACTCGACGTTAAGTTGGCGAAGGTTTTGCTCAAGCCTTTCGGCACTAAATCCGAGAATGTCTTGCTCGGCTTTCTGCTTGTGACGGGATTGTTCTCTATGTTCCTTAGCAACACAGCTACAGCAGCCATGATGCTTACCTTTCTGACACCAGTTCTGAAGACACTTCCCGCCAACGGAAAGGGCAAGATTGCTTTAGCCCTCGCCATTCCTCTTGGAGCCAACATCGGCGGCATCGGAACCCCCATCGGAACGCCTCCCAACTCCATCGCCATGTCTTATCTCGCTAATCCAGAAGGGCTTAACCTGCAGATTGGCTTCGGCCAATGGATGCTCTATATGTGTCCGTTTGTTGTAGTTCTGCTCTTCATTTCGTGGATTGGCCTGAAGACTTTGTTCCCTTTTACACAGAAAGAGATTGAGTTGAACATCGAAGGCGAGACTCGAGGAGGTTGGCAATCCATTGTGGTTTATGTTACCTTCGCTATCACAGTACTTCTTTGGATGTTCGACAAATATACTGGCGTCAATTCAAACGTCGTGGCAATGCTGCCTGTAGGCGTGTTCTGCACTTGTGGCATCATTACTCGTCGCGATCTTGAGGAGATTAACTGGTCCGTCCTTTGGATGGTTGCAGGCGGTTTTGCCTTAGGTCTCGCCTTGCAAGACTCCAATCTGGCAGCCCATCTCATTTCTGTCATTCCCTTCGGCGAATGGTCGCCCCTGCTCATGATACTCGGTAGCGGACTGCTTTGCTATGCGATGGCGAACTTCATCAGCCATACAGCAACGGCTAATCTGCTTTTCCCGATACTTGCCCTTGCAGGTCTGTCAACGGCGGCTACACTCGAACCTTTTGGCGGAGTCAGCACTCTGCTTATCGGTGTAGCCATCAGTTCCTCGCTTGCAATGGTGCTGCCCATCTCGACACCTCCAAATGCTTTGGCACACGCAACAGGTCTCATCGACCAGAAGCAAATGATGCGTGTCGGCCTCATAATGGGGGCAATAGGCCTGCTGATGGGCTACGTCCTGCTGTTCTTTATCGGGAAGTACGGACTTCTAGGTTAAACGAAAGAATACTATCTGCACATTTTATTAAGTGGGAATGCCTCGGCTGTGAAGTCGGGGCATTCCATTTCCTCAAACGCCTATAGGAGTGCGTTTCAACCAGATGTGCCTGGTTGACAAACTAAGCGTGGGTAAATCGCAAACTTAACGTGTGAAGTTTGCCAATTTAACGTGTGAAGTTTGCCAACTTCACGTGTGATGTTTTTATTTTAAAAGGCTGTCTGCCAGCAGGGAGAGCTGCTCTTCGTCGGCAGCTTTCATGCGAGAGCGAATGGTTACCATCGGTTCGACAATCTCGCAGTCTTTCATCGCCTCTATCATCCCACGCATAACACGCCCTGCACTTGGAGCCCAGCTACCGTTCTCGACAATGCCGAAGCGGCGTTTCTGATAGTTCTTGATTTGAAGATGATGCAGGAAGTCGTGCATAACGGGAAAGACGCCTCCGTCATAGCTTGCCGCAGCCACAACAATGTTGGGATATCGGAAAGCATCCTCGATGACTTCGGCCATATCATCACGACTCAAGTCACTCACTACAACCTTCTTTGCACCTTTCTCTCGTAGCAATTCGCCCAGTCGCTCTGCCGCCTTTGCTGTTCCGCCATGAATGCTTGCATAAGCCACAAGCACACCTTCGCTTTCAGGTTCATAACGGCTCCAAATGTCGTAAAGCCTGATGGCCTCTTTGAGAGCCTCGCCTTTAAGAACAGGACCATGCAAAGGACAAATGGTTTGAATGTCAAGATTTGCAGCTTTTTTCAAGACATTCTGAACCTGAACACCATACTTTCCGCAGATGTTGAAGTAGTAACGACGAGCCTCGCATGCCCAATCGTCAGTCTCGTTTACCAAAGCTCCGAACTTGCCAAAGCCGTCTGCTGCGAAGAGTACCTTCTCTGAACTTTCGTAACTCATGATTACCTCGAGCCAATGTACCATCGGAGCCGCGATGAATTGGAGTGTGTGGCTGCCTAAAGAGAGCGTGTCGCCTTCCTTAACGGTAATGACGCGACCTTCGAAGTTGAAGCCGTCGAAGAAGTTGGGAAGCATTTTCAAAGCCTGAGCACTACAAACAAGCTGCATTTCAGGATAAGCCTCGAGTGCCTCTGCAATGAGCGAAGCGTGGTCAGGTTCCATATGATGGACTACGAGATAGTTGGGCTTTCTTCCTGCAAGGGCTTCCTTCAAGTTCGCTTTCCACTCGTCAGCTTTCCTGCGGTCTGCAGTATCCATAATGGCAATCTTCTCGTCCTTGATGAGGTAAGAGTTATAACTCATACCTTCAGGTACAACATATTGGCTCTCAAAGAGATCAATGTCAAGGTCGTCAACACCAATGTATTTGATGGTATCGGAAACAGTTGTGTACATATTAATATAGTTTAGATTATTCCAGATAGGTGTATCCGTAGAGTCCTGCACGATAGTTGCTGATGAATTCCTTGCCTTCGTTCGGAGTGATTTTGCCGTCCTTGATGGCTTTGCTCACCCAGATCTCGAGGCGACGGACTAGCTTCTTTGGGTCATATTGAACATACTCAAGTACATCAGCAACGGTTTCACCGTCAATGAATTGTTCGATGGTATAGTCGTCCTTGTCTACACTGATGTGAACGGCATTCGTGTCACCAAAGAGGTTGTGCATGTTGCCCAAGATTTCCTGATAAGCGCCAACAAGGAAAACACCAATGTAATAGTGTTCGCCTTGTCGAACAGGGTGCAGAGGAATGTAGTTCGTCTGCTGACCTCCGTTGACGTAGGCAGTTATTTTGCCATCGCTATCGCAAGTGATATCCTGCAAAGTCGCGCTTCTAGTGGGCTGCTCCTCCAATCGCGAAATCGGCATGATGGGGAAGAGTTGGTCGATGCCCCACGAGTCAGGCATGCTTTGGAAAAGCGAGAAGTTGCAGAAATACTTGTCAGCCATCTGCTTGTCAAGGTTGCGCAGTTCATCGGGAACGTGCTTTTGGTGGTGCGCAAGTTCTGCTACTTCGTGACTGATGGCCCAATAGAGGGACTCAATTTGTGCGCGAGTTTTGAGGTCGATGATGCCATGACGGAAGAGGTCAAGCGCTTCTTCTCTGATGTCCTCAGCATCGTGCCAGTCCTCAAGAAGGGAACGAGAAGAAAGTTTGTCCCATATTTCTGTCAGGTCGTGCACAAGTTTGTGGTCGTCTGGTCCTGGTTCGAAGTCCTCAGGCATTTGTGGCGCCGAAACACTTTCCAAGACATCTATGACGAGCACACTATGATGAGCCGTCAATGAACGGCCGCCTTCCGTAATGAGGTTGGGGTGGGGAATGTCGTTCTTGTTGGCTGCTTCTACAAAGGTGTAGATGCAGTCGTTGACGTACTCCTGTATACTATAGTTGACGCTACTTTCGCTATTGCTGCTTCGGGTTCCGTCGTAATCGACGCCCAAGCCGCCGCCACAATCGACAAACTTGATGTCGAAGCCCATAGAATGGAGTTGAACATAGTATTGTGCTGCTTCGCGAAGAGCTGTGCTGATACGGCGAATCTTGTTGATTTGGCTGCCGATGTGGAAGTGGATGAGGCGCAGACAATCGCGCAATCCAAGCTCGTCAAGTTTCTGCAGGGCCATTAAAAGCTCAGACGAGTTCAGTCCGAACTTTGAGGCATCTCCGCCACTTTCGCTCCACTTGCCGCTGCCGTTGCTTGCCAACTTGATGCGGATGCCCAGATTAGGATGCACACCAAGCTTCTTTGCTGTTTCTGCAATGACTGCCAATTCGGGAAGCTTCTCAATGACGAGAAAAACGCGTTTGCCCATCTTCTGAGCCAGAAGTGCAAGTTCGATGAAGTTTTGGTCCTTGTGTCCATTGCAGATGATGAGGCTGTCGCTGTCCATGTTTGTGGCAAGGACGGCATGAAGTTCAGGTTTTGAACCAGCTTCCAGTCCGAGGTTATAGCGCTTGCCATGACTGATGATTTCCTCCACGACGGGTCGCATCTGGTTGACCTTGATGGGGAAGATAATGAAGTGTTCGCCCTTGTACTCGTACTCTTTTGTAGCTTTGCGAAAACACTCGTCTGTCTTCTCGATTCGGTTGTCGAGAATATCAGGGAAGCGGAGCAGTACAGGAGCAGTTACATGGCGAGTTGCCAGTTGGTCCACAACCTCTTTGAGGTCCACCTGCACGCTGTTCTTCTTTGGCGTGACATAGACGTGTCCTTTCTCGTTGATGCCGAAGTAATTGACTCCCCATCCTTTGATGTTGTAGAGCTCTTCAGAGTCCTCAATACGCCACTTTTTCATTTACTGTCTAATGATTTGCGATTTACTATTTAAAGTCCCAATGCTTCTCTGATGAGTTGGACGCTGATTTGTAGTTTGTCATAGTTGTCGAGCAAGGTCACATCGATTACGTGCTCAGCTTTTAGATAGTAAGGTTCACGCTCCTTGAGCGAAGTGCGGATGAAATCAAGCAGTTCGTCTTCGCTTTTCCCTTGCAAGAGAGGCCTTTCCACCTTTCGCATTTTGAGATGCTGGGCCAGTACCTCGGGAGTCGCTTTCAGATAGACGCTTTCGCCCACACTACGAATGTAGTCCATATTGTCGAAGAAGCAGGGAGTGCCGCCGCCGCAACTTAGGACAATGTCTTCAAACTCAGCTGCTTCGTGTAGCATGTTGCGTTCCAGTTCGCGGAAGCCTTCCTCGCCTTTCTCGGCAAAGAGTTGTGCTACAGTGCGATGGTAGCGCATTTCGATGTACCAGTCTAAGTCGTAGAATGTGCGACCAAGTGCAAGGGCGAGTTGTCGTCCGACAGTTGTCTTGCCGGAGCCCATGTAACCAATCAGAATGATGCTTTTCATTTGCGAGCGAAGCGTCGTCTCGGAGCCTTTGCGACAGGCTTCTCGTTTTGTTCGTTGATGATTTCCATGCAAGCTTCGTAGGTCAAGTCGTTTACCTTTTCGTGCATGTTCTTGGGCAGGCGGAAGTTGTTGCCCTTATAGGAAATGTAGGGGCCGTAACGACCATTCAGCACTTCCAACTCGGGATCTTCTTCGAAGGATTTGAGGTGGCGTTCTGCCTCTTCCTGATGTTTGCGATGCATCATGATGACGGCTTGCTCGAAGGTAAGATCCATCGGATCTGTGCCTTTTGGAACAGAAACATATGAGCCTTTATGAGAAACATAAGGACCGTATTTTCCTGCTCCGATGATGATGGGTTCGCCTTCGTACATGCCCAGTTTCTTGGGCAGTTGGAAGAGCTCGAGCGCTTCCTCCAATGTGATGGTCTCGAGTTTCTGACCTGCATTGAGTTGAGCGAAGCGTGGCTTTTCTCCAGTTGCCGTACCTCCCATCTGAGCGACGGGACCGAAGCGTCCAATCTTCACTGTTACAGGGGCTCCCGTGGCAGGGTCTTTGCCCAAGAGCCGCTCGCCGACCTTGTGTTCTGTATGAGTGTTGACAGACTTTTCCACCAAAGGTTCGAAGTCCTTGTAGAAGTCCTTGACCACGCCTTCCCAAGCCATCTTTCCTTCAGCGATTTCGTCGAATTCCTTCTCAATGTCGGCTGTGAAATTGTAGTCCATGATTTCAGGGAAGTTCTCGGTAAGATAGTCGTTCACCACAATGCCTGTATCTGTAGGCAAGAGCTTACCGCGTTCCTGTCCCACGATGGTTGTGTGCGAAGCCTGAGTCAGTTTGTCGCCTTTCAGAGTAAGGGTCTGATACGAGCGTTCCTCGCCTGGTTTGTCGCCTTTCTCCACATATTCGCGTTGTTGAATGGTTGTGATGGTTGTGGCGTAGGTGCTGGGGCGGCCGATACCGAGTTCTTCGAGTTTGCGGACCAGACTTGCTTCGTTGTAGCGAACAGGGCGTTGTGAGAAACGTTGTGTGGCTACAATCTGATCGCGAGTGAGTGTTTCGCCCACATTCATGACGGGCAATGTGCTGAGGTTCTCGTTGTCTTCGTTCTCGAGGATGAGCTCGTTGCTCTGGTCGCTATAGACACGGAGGAAACCGTCGAACTTGACCACTTCTCCATCGGCCAGGAATGTCTCTTCCTTTCCGTCGATATTGATGATGACATGAGTGCGTTCTAACTCTGCATCGGCCATTTGGCTGGCGATGGTGCGCTTCCAGATCAGATCGTAAAGACGGCGTTCCTGTTGGTTGCCCTCTATCTGTTGCTGGTCCATATAGGTGGGACGGATGGCTTCGTGAGCCTCCTGAGCACCTTTCGAACTGGTGTGATACTGGCGAGTCTTGACGTACTCCTTGCCCATCTGCTCTGTGATGACTGTTTTGCTGGCACCCAGACAGAGTTTGCTCAGATTGACACTATCTGTACGCATATAGGTGATACGTCCACTTTCATAGAGGTGTTGGGCCACCATCATGGTTTGAGCGACAGTGAGGCCAAGCTTGTGAGCCGCTTCCTGTTGTAGGGTGCTTGTCGTGAATGGGGGAGCGGGCGTTCGTTTCACGGGTTTTGTCTGAATGTCCTGAACGGTGAATTTGCCATTCTTCAAGCTCTCCAGGAATACCTTTGCCTCTTCGATTGTGGGGAAGCGTCGGCTCAGTTCGGCTTTCACTTCGTTGCCTTCAGTATCAAGGAAGACAGCTGTGACGCGATAGTTCTCTTCGCAACGGAAATCCTGAATTTCGCGTTCGCGCTCAACAATCAACCTGACAGCAACGCTCTGGACGCGGCCTGCCGAGAGGCTTGGCTTCACTTTGCGCCAAAGCACGGGACTGAGCTTGAACCCTACGATTCGGTCCAGAACTCTGCGAGCCTGCTGAGCGTTCACCAGATTGAGGTCAATCTGTCTAGGGTGCTCGATGGCGTCCAGAATGGCAGGTTTCGTGATTTCGTGGAAGACGATTCGACGCGTATTTTCGGGCCTCAGTCCCAGCACTTCATAGAGGTGCCAACTGATAGCTTCTCCTTCGCGGTCTTCATCGGAAGCCAGCCAGACCATGTTTGCCTGATCTGCCATACTCTTCAACTGAGCCACCACCTTTTGCTTGTCGGCGGGAACTTCGTATTGTGGTTCGAAAGTCTTCTCGTCCACGCTGAACGACCGTTTCTTCAGGTCGCGAATATGTCCGTAGCTGGACAGTACCTTGTATTTGTCTCCCAAAAACTTTTCTATCGTCTTGGCCTTTGCTGGGCTCTCCACAATTACCAAATTATCCTTCGCCATTATATTATACTATTTTTATCGTTTTATCAATTTGCGGCTGCAAATGTACGGTATTTTTTCAAATTACACATTATATATATAGAAAATTTCACATTTCTCCCACAATTTTTCATTTTTTCATTGTTTCATCTTCTATTTTTATATATAGGTGTGCGCGAGTGTGAAACGCTCTCTTTCGCAATAAAACAAATAAGGCGGCAGATCTGTCGCCTTATTGTATATGTAAGCCTTTATTTCTGATTCCTTCGTTTTCTCATTTTCCTGCTGCTACGATTAGAGCCAATCCGGCTAGGAAGAAGATGAACATGATGGCCAAGTAGCCATTCGTTTTCCCATCAGCGCCCTTGAATTCCTTCCATACACAGACACCCCACAATGCAGCAATCAGGGGCGCACCCTGGCCAAGAGCGTACGAAATGGCAGCCCCAGCCTTACCCGCAGCAATATAGCTGAGCACGGTTCCCATTCCCCAAATCATGCCACCCAGCAGGCCGACCAGATGCAGATTGCCAGAGCCTCGGAAATAGTCGGCATAGTCGACTGGTTCGCCTTCCACGGGGCGCTTCATGGCTATCGTGCCCCACAGGAAATTGCTCAGGAATACACCTACCGAGAAGATGAAGAATGCAGTGTAGGGCGTTGCCTTGCCAATGGCCGGATTCTCGAAGTTGTCCAGATCCATACCTTTCGCTACGAAACTGTAGAAGAACGACATCAGAACACCAGCCACGATGGCCAGTATGATGCCTTTGCGGCTACCGGAACTCTTCTCAGACTCGCCCGTCTCTCCCATGTTACGAAGTTTCTGAATGCGGCCAGAAGCGATTCCGTTCACCACGATTGCCACAACAACCAGAGCCACGCCCAAGAAGAGCAGCAGAGCGTTTCCCTTAGCCTGCAGAATGTAGTTGTGGATGACGCCGAGCACCAGTGCTAAACCTACTCCAATAGGGAAGGCTACCGTCATGCCAGCTTGTGAGATGGAAGCACTCAGCAGAATGTTTGCCAGATTGAAAATCACGCCGCCCAGAATGATCCAGCCGAAAGTGGGGAGCGACAGTTGGGCAAGGTCCGTAGTGAAACTGCGTCCCTCTCCACCGAAACTGCCGAAAGTGAAGCCCACTACGAGCGAAAAGAGCAGGATACCGATTACATAATCCCAGTAGAAGAGCTCGTATCGCCAGCTTTTGCCCGCAAGTTTCTGGGTGTTTCCCCACGAGCCCCAGCACATCATCGTGACAACGCACAGAATGACAGCCAAAAGATAACTTTTTACGATGAACATGGCTATGAGTAAGTTATGGGTTAAGAATTATGGTTAAGAGTTGAAAGAATTTCTTTTTCGTATGGTATGCTTCTCCAGGCTCCGATTCTGGTCACGCTGAGCGAAGCAGCTTTGTTGGCAAAGCGGATAGCCTCTGTGAAGTCCTCGCCCTTGCAGAGCGCCACACACAGAGCCCCGCAGAATGTGTCGCCTGCAGCCGTTGTGTCCACCACATCCACTTTGTTTGTGGGGATGCAGACCAGTTGCCCGTCTGTTGCCGTATAGGCTCCTGCAGCTCCGGCTGTAATGATCACGTCTGCCACGCCTTGCCGTTGGATGGCACGGATTGCTTCCAGAGCCGAGCCTTCGTCCGTTACCTTCACGCCACTCATCCTCGCAGCCTCAGTCTCGTTGGGCGTGATGACATCCACCATCTCGAGCAGTTCGGCGGGAAGCGGTTCCTTCGGATAGGGAGCGGGGTTCAGCACCACCTTTGCTCCGTAGTGCTTCGCCATTCGAGCCGCACTGATTAGCGTCGCAATGGGCGTTTCCAACTGCATCAGCAGGATGGCAGCCTCGCGGAACAGCGGTTCTGCAGCCACGATGTCGTCGGTCGAGAGCAAAGCGTTGGCCCCACTCGAGACGATGATTGAGTTCTCGCCCTTGTCGTCAACGGGAATGAGCGCCACACCCGTCGAAATGCCCTCCGTCAGGCTCACAAACTGCGTGTCGATGCCCTCTTCTGTGAGCAGTCGGAGCGAATTCTTGCCGAAGTCATCGTTGCCCAATCGGGCTATGAAAGCCGTCTCGCTCCCCAATCGTTTGGCAGCCACAGCCTGATTGGCACCTTTGCCGCCCTGGTTCGTGATGAAATCGTGCCCGATAATCGTTTCACCTGGTAGCGGCAAATGGTCTACCCGAATCACCATGTCTGTGTTGCAACTGCCCACCACAACAATGCGTTTGTTCATGTATTTCGGTTTATTTAAGTTTTCTGGGTGTAAAAATACGGAAATTATGTAAAAGAACCAAATGTTTTCGGCACGAATTGTCGTAATAATTGAAAATATTTTCAGAAAGTAAAATTCTCTGAATTTTAACGACTCTCTTTATGGTCACGTGAAGTGCTTTATTCAAAACCAAAACATCACACGTGAAAATACGAAACATCACCAGCGACGATGGCAGACTTAACGTGCCAAGAATAGTCGAAGTCATCAAAAGCAACAAAGGATTTTGAAGGAGGAGTCAACGATTGACTACTTGTCCGTTATGCTGGCTGCTACGGCATTGCTGACGAGGGAACGTAGACGAACGGTGGAACCGCCTTCATCGGGATGGACACAGTTGGTGAGCAGAATGACGCTGCAGTCCAACTCGGGGTCAATGACGATGCCGGTTCCCGTGAAGCCTGTGTGGCAGTAGGTCTGCGACGAGAATAGGTCGCCGTTGCACGAGGCATAGGCGCTATAGTTGTCCCATCCGTAGGTACGTCCGAATGGCTCGGCAAAGCGGGGCACAGTGCGCACCATTTGTGCAGTCTGCGGGCTGAGAATGCGTTTGCCTTGCCATTTTCCGTCGTTCTGGAGCATGGCACACAGAATGGCGATGTCCTCGGCTGTGCTGAAGAGTCCGGCATTGCCGCTGATGCCTCCGTTCATGATGCGTGCCAGAGGATCGTGTACCATTCCGCAGAGCACGCTGTCGGCACCTTGTCGGGTGGTGGGAGCGACAATGCCTCGCCAGTCCTCGCCTCGAGGCATCTGTGCTGCCCAGCATGGCTTGTCGGTATTGTGCCAAACTCCCTGCATATCGGGCGCACAAGGGATGTAGTCGGTGTGGTTCATCTCGAGCGGAGCGAAGATGTGTTGGCGCGAGAATTGGCGGAGCGACATACCGCTTGTTTTTTCGATGATGCGCTGCAATGTAATGAAATTCAGGCAACTGTAGCGGAATCCTGTGCCAGGTTCGAACTCGCGCTTGATGTGTGCAATGCGACGAATGGCTGCATCCGGATTGGGAACGGCGTCGGGCTGGGGAGAGTAGTAGGCAGGCAGGCCAGAAGTGTGCGTCATGAGGTGATGGATGCGGATAGTCGTGGTCTCGCCCGAAGCGTCTTTCCAGTCCTCGAATCCGGAAACATATCGGCTGACTGGGTCGAGCATGCGGAACTTGCCCTCTTCGCACAGAATGAGTGCCGAGAGGGCTGTGGACATCGCCTTGCTGCACGATGCCATATCGAAGACCGTTCCCGTCGTCATCGGTTCAACCTTGGGCCATACCTGTCGGTTTCCGTAGGCTTTGAGGTAGGCGATCTTGTCGTGCCGGACAATAGCCAGCACAGCTCCTGGAATATCTCCGCGATGGATGGCGTCTTGGATGATGGAGTCGGCCACGAGCAATCGCTCTGACGACATGCCGACGCGTTCTGGCCGAACATGTTTGAGTGCCTGAGCTGCCCCCATAAACGGCACAACTGCCACGAAGAACAGGGATATGAGTCTGGAAAACGTATGCATAGAAGTCAGTTTTGTTTGCTGCAAAATTAGCATTTTCCCCCGAAACGAGCAAAAAAATGAGGAAAAAGTTGCAATACGAACTGCGGCAGCCACGTTATGTGACTGCCGCAGTGAGTTGGACTACCTGGGTTCGAACCAAGACTAAGAGAACCAAAACCTCTTGTGCTACCATTACACCATAGCCCAATCCAAAATCAAACGTTTTTGCGTTTGCGGGTGCAAAGGTAAGACAAATAATTGAAAATTCAAAATTCAAAATTCAAAATTATTCGTTTACCCATACTTGTTTATTTTGCAATGAGCAAAAAGTACTTCTTCTTGCCTTGTTG